>CAZMRS010000001.1:0-25216 GCA_964568435.1 uncultured Boseongicola sp.
TTTGCGGCCCAGGATAGCGGCCAAGCCGCAGCACGTTGCAGCGACGACATTTTGATACCCCACATTGGTGAGATGAAAGCCGCAGCAGTGACTGGAAGCCCATTCAGCAATGAGCGAAGCCCGATGCACGCGCCCATCGAGATACCAACGAGAACATAGGGCTTCGGCATATCGAGCCATTCAACGGCCTTCATCATTGCATCGACATCTCTTTGGTAGTCCGAGAAGTCGCTAATGTGGCCTGCTTGCGGGTCGGCAGCCATTCGGTCTGAAAGACCTTGGCTGCGCCAGTCGACGACTGCGGTAGAAAAACCGCGGTCTGCGAAGAGTTTTGCCACGCGCCCGTAGCGCTCAACATAACCGAAGCGCCCAAGCATGAGCAAAATAGTGCCATGGCTTTCGCCCATAGCATGATAGGTGCCGACGCGGACACGGACATTGTCGTCGGTGTCCATCCAGTAGGCTTTCGCTTGTTGTGGACCCTCTGCTATCTCGTCATAGAATTTTGCTTCTTTCATCACCCACCTAGAATGTTCGCAGTTTCGGACCAAGCAAGACATACAATGTCGCCAGCGAACTCGCTGCCAACATCAATGAAAAGCCAGTGATGCGGCCTACCAGCACAAGGTTCACAGACAGAAGGGCGATCACCAAGAACATTGAGGTGATGGCTTGTCTGTCCCGCGTGAATGGGTAGTCGCTGTCGTATAGCGATAATCTGGCGAAGATCCCGCGGATTTTCATGACGGTGACAACAAAAACCGTGACGGTCACAACCATCATCATGAAGGTCGTAAAGTGACTTATGGAGCTGTTGTCGAGCCAACCGTTCGGAGTGACATTTGCACCAAAAGCTCTTGCTGCATCGGTGCGGAGCCAAGTGACGAAGTCTTTGCCGTCGGATTGGAGATAAGTGATCTGAAGCTTCACAAGCGTGGCCAGCCAGAGTGCAAAGACAACAACACGAAAGACGGCCCATAGGAGCTTCTGACCCTCTTTTCGAAGCTGGGTCCGGTCAATCCACCGGCTTTCGAGCTCCACGGTCGTGCAGATGTCTTCGTAGTCCAGGGTGGCTATGATCGAGAAGAGCAGCCCAAACATGAAGATCGAGACGTAAGAAGCCGTATACATGTAGCCAATTGCCGAAAGCACCATGGCCTCTGGTATAGTAATCACCTCCGGCCTTACGAGCGCCACGAGATAACGATCGATCTGCACACTGTTATTGTCACCCGACAGATAGGCAGGAAGATAGATACCGGCCCATTGAAAACCGAAGACGAAGAGAAAGCAAAACAGGGCAATGGCCCAGAACGAAAAGGAAAAATCGTTCACTTTCGCGTACCAGGCGGCATTGCTCTTTTCATCGATCGACGTCACGCTACCCAAAGTGCATTTTCTTCGGCCCGTATCTCGCCAATAAGTGTTCATATTGGTGACGAAGAAAATGAACGCAGGCAGGGCAATGATCGGCAGAACCGTCAAAGTCGGCGCCCAGATGAAGCCCACTTGCTTTTCCAGACCTGGCTGCGGTGAATACGTCACGCTGAGCGTGCCGAGCACATAGTTCATAACACCTAGGCCGCAAAAGACCATCCAGTGGCCGAATTGGAGGTTCAAAGAAGTCGCTCCGCTGAGCATCCGCTCGCATTTCTCGGGCAGTGTTTTGGTGCGAGGAAGGGCCAACCGATTTGCCCCGCTTTGCGAATACGCGAATTGCGGCTCCAAAGTGCGGTTGTGAGCGACGCCATTAAGCTCCGGGGTCAGTGTCGAATCAACTGAGGTGGTTTGTTGTCGCTTCTTGTCCCGTCTTTGACTGGCCAGCCTCTCCTTTGCTGCCTTCAGTTCGGCCTGCCATTGGCTCGTGGCTTCCGGGTCGTCACATCCAAAAATCCGTGCAAGCCAACGGAGATTTTGGTCGCTGATCCCATTGTCATTGTCCTGAAACCAAACTTGCACAGATCGCAGCTCGACCCCTTCATCGTTCGCATCAATGGCAGAGATTTCGTCGGCGAGCGCTTCCGGTGTCCACGGACCATCCGCAAAGCCGTCCTTGTCAACAGGTCGCCCTGCGCCCACCGCCGCTAAACGAGCAAAAAGTTGCTTAAAGTTGGCATCTGTCTGCTGCGGCGCGGCGAAAAATCTACCGTTTTTAATCAAATGCTTGAGCGCCTTTTTCGCGTTTTTTCGCACACCTTTTCGTATTTTAACGTGCAATCGCAATAGTCGTAACCACAACTGAAACGTGAAGCGGAGTACCGCCGAGATGCACCTTTTTCGGCGGGGGTTCTTGCTTACAAGACTGAAAAACAAGCGGGGAAGATTATGGCCAACAATGCTGCTAAGAATGCTCAATTCTCCGGTGCGACCGTCACTTTGAGAGTGCCGGTGCAGGCGGAAAAAACAGCGAAAGCCACGAAAGAACCTAAGCGGCTACATGCACATGCAATCAACCGGATCCTTGATAGGCAGTCAGGAGAATTGGTCGGATGGCTCTATGAGTGGAATACAGGCGAGCGCGTTCCTCGCTGGAAAAAAAACGCTGAGGCTGATGTGATCTACGAGTAAGAGAGCAGTGTTGTTCCATGTTCGCCTTAGAGGTTATCCGAGCGTCAGCACCATGCCATGAGATAAGGCCAGGGGTGGGATGTGCAGGTTCTCCGGCGCAGGCCCTTTTCGAATGCGTCCCGCAGTATCGTAATGCGACCCGTGGCAGGGACAGAACCATCCCCCGAAATCGCCCGCGCCATCGCCAAGCGGGACACATCCCAAATGCGTGCAGACACCGATCATCACCAGATAGGCCTCATGGCCCGGAATGGCGCGGTTCTCATCCTGCGCTGCGGCTCGCCGGGAAGATTGGGATTGCGCGCATCGGTGTCCGGCAACGCTGAGACCGCCTGTTCACGCGCCTGGGCCATCTCCGCTTGCGTCCGGTGGCGAAAGAAGACGGGCTTTCCGCGCCAATTGACGGTCAGTTGCGTGCCTTCCGCGAGCCCGGAGATATCCACCGAGATAGTCGCCAGGGCGCGCACATCCGCCGAAGGGTTCATCTGATTGATCAGCGGCCAGAGCGCCGCACCGGACGCGACCACGCCCGCGCCAGCA
The DNA here is from genome assembly GCA_964568435.1 of uncultured Boseongicola sp. GTDB lineage: Bacteria > Pseudomonadota > Alphaproteobacteria > Rhodobacterales > Rhodobacteraceae > Boseongicola. Next base: position 3,109 of record CAZMRS010000001.1, read on the forward strand.
GTGGCATAATACAGGAAATCCCTGCGGTCAGTGTCCTTGGTCGCCTCCATAGCATGGCAAATGTGCAACCTTCCCGCCCCGGAACGTCAACGCGGGTTTTGTAGTGTTTTGTCTGCAACCCGGGGGCTGGCGGAGGGAAACTGTGGCGGATCTTCAGCTCAATGGTGGGGTGGTGCGCCTTTTGCCATCATGAGGTGATGCTCCTGGTGATGCGCGCCGATGGTCATCAGCCCGAAGAACCCAAGACCCTGTATCTGGTCGGAATCGCCGTCAACAAGGAGGGCGACACCGTCCCCGAACTCCTCTGTCGTGACCTCCCAGCCCGTCTCGGCCGCCAGGAACGGCGCATGGGCAGGCACCATGGCGCGAATGGCCTCCAGAACGCGCGGTGCCCCCCGGATCTCAAAGCGGATACCGTCGGGGTGCGCACGGCGGGTGACCTCGGCTTGCGTTGTCAAAAGCTCCATGTCCACGAGATGTCGCCTCAGAGCCGCGATATCGACCTTGGCCCAATCTGTGTCGGGATCGGCACGCAAAAGCGCCACGATCTCGGCCATAGCAGCAAAGGCAGATTGCCCAGTTTCCTGCGGACCCGGCATCGCATGCCCGGTCGTGGAATGGCTGTGCTGGGCCGTGACGGGTCCAGACAATGACAGGGCGAGCAGGAGAGCAACAAGACGCATGGCGGGGTTCTTTCGAGAGATACATCAGGCTCGCCACTAGCATGCAGGCTTGCTTCATAATATGATTTCAGTCATATGCTGCCAGAGCCCTATGACCTTCTCCCGACATCTGCCCTGCGGCCGCAAATGGTCGCGGCTGGCGACGTGCTCTTTCGACAGAATGCGCGGACCCGGGGCCTCTATGTGCTGAAGACCGGGCGCGTGCATCTCGAGCGGGTGGGGCCGAATGGCGAGCGCCTCATCATTCATCGGGCGACATCCGGGACCAGTTTCGCCGAAGCCTCAGTCTTTTCGGAGCGCTATCATTGCGATGCCATCGTGATGGACGCAGCAGAGCTGGTCCGGATCGATAAATCCGCAGTTCTTGCCGCCTTCGCGAATCCGGATTTCGGGCGGGCCTATGGACGCCACGCCGCGCAGCAGGTTCAGGCGCACCGGCAGATCATGGAAATCGTCGGCATCCGCCGCGCCGAGGACCGGGTGATGGCGGGAATGGTCGCGGGTCTTCTGGAGGGCACCGTCGTCGACTTCGCCGCCCGCCTCCAGCTGACGCATGAGGCGACGTACCGCGCGCTGCGGGCTCTCGTCGAAGCGGGACGGGTCACCAACCCGTCGCGCGGGACTTACAGGTTGGCCTAGCTGTGGCTGGCAAAGACCGATGTCGCGCCATCGAGTCCGACGAGCAGCGTATCGAAGGTACGGCCAATGGTGGCGACGACAGAAATCTGGCGATCTATTTCGTGTTCGTCGATCCGAAAGGGCGCGCACTGAGTTTGAAGATCCCCCGACGCATCCTGCAAGAGTAAAGCGCTCGTTCCCCCTCTCACGTCTGGGGCGGTGCGCACCCAATCAGTGCGATTTTGCCCAACCTCTATTCGGCACGGCTGCGCAGCAAATTTCTGCGTATTTCTGGGACTGGAGATTGTCGTGAACGCGTCAATCTTGCCTCGGATCATCGCGCCGCTTTCGGGGATGAGCTGGGTGTCTTGGTTGGACTTGCCGCGGCGGCTGACGGAGAAGAAACAAGCGGCAAAATCGTTGGGTCGATTACTGATCTTCACCTCGGGAAATAGTGGACACTGACGCGGGACTGTGCTCGGAAACTGTATTGAGCTCGTCGAGCACTGCCAGAAGGCGCTATTGGACCAAAGACCATGTTGGACCTAGATTGACAGCGTATGGGTCTCGTTCAAAGTTCAATGCAATAAAAAAATCTAGCCAACCAGGCCGAAACTGCCATGCCGTGCCCACAAGAGGGTACATCTCCGTGATGACCGTTTGCTATACCTGTCGCCCCTAAAGCTTGATGCGGCGTAGGCGCAAGGCATTCGCGACAACAGAAACTGACGACAGGCTCATCGCGGCGGCGGCGATCATGGGTGAGAGCAGCAAGCCCAGGATCGGATAGAGGATACCGGCGGCGACGGGAACGCCGGCCGTGTTGTAGGCAAAGGCAAATAACAGGTTCTGCTTGATGTTGCGAACCGTTGCTTTCGCGAGTTTACGTGCACGGACAATGCCCACGAGATCGCCGCCCAGGAGCGTTATGCCTGCGCTTTCGACGGCGACGTCGGCACCGGTTCCCATCGCGATGCCCACATCTGATGCCGCAAGGGCAGGGGCGTCGTTTACACCATCACCGGCCATGGCGATTTGCGAGCCCTCTTGCCGAAGCTTCTCGACCAGTGCTTTCTTTTCTTCCGGAAGGACACCGGCATGAACTTCGTCAATACCAAGTTTTAGAGCAACTGCTTCTGCAGTCTTCTGGTTGTCACCGGTGGCCATTATCACTCGAAGGCCAAGGCGATGCAGATCTTCAATGGCACCGGCTGTCGTCTCCTTGATCGGGTCGGCGACCGCGACGATGCCCGCGAATGCGCCATCTATGGCAACAAGCATCGCCGTCTTTCCTTCGCCTCTGAGATCATTGGCCGCGTTTTCTGCAAGTGTGTGATCGACGTCAATTTCAGCCATCATAGCCGGGTTGCCGAGGGCCACCTGGGACTTCCCGACCCGACCTTTTACACCTTTCCCAGTGACGGCTTCGAAATCCTCAGCTTCGACAAGCGATAGGCCACGCTCACGTGCACCTTCAACGATTGCTTCTGCCAACGGGTGTTCCGATCCCTTTTCCAGTGCTGCTGCGAGGCTCAGAACATCCCTCTCGGACCTTCCTCCGCCAACAACGACGTCTGTGAGCTTGGGTCGGCCCTGCGTGAGGGTGCCCGTCTTGTCAACGATGACAGTATCAACTCGGGCCATCCGCTCCAGTGCCTCAGCATCCTTGATAAGGACGCCCGCTTGCGCCCCACGTCCTGCCGCAGTGGTGATTGAGATTGGCGTTGCAAGGCCCAATGCACAGGGGCAGGCGATGATAAGCACCGATACGGATGCCGTGACGGCAAAAGCCAACGCCGGATCTGGACCGAAGGTGAGCCAGGCAAAAAAGGATGCGATTGCGATAATGACGACTGTTGGAACGAAGATTGAGGAAACGCGATCTGCCAGCCCCTGGATTGGCGCGCGAGATCTCTTGGCTCCAGCGACCATGTCCACGATTTGCGACAAGACGGTATCGGCACCCACCTGTGTCGCTCGGACCGCCAGCGTGCCGTTCTTGTTGATCGTACCGCCGGTTACCCGATCCCCTCGCGTTTTCTCAACGGGAACCGGTTCGCCGGTGATCATGCTTTCATCAACAGACGAGCGGCCTTCGATCACTTCGGCGTCAACAGGGATACTGTCGCCAGGTCGCACGCGCAGAATGTCACCTTCGACAATGTGCTCAAGCGGTGCATCATATTCTGTACCATCAGCCAAGATGCGCCGGGCGGTTTTAGGAGCCAGGTCAAGCAGGGCGCGGATTGCATCTCCGGTGCGCTCGCGCGCGCGCAATTCAAGCACCTGGCCAACGAAGACCAGAGCAACGATGACCACTGCCGCTTCGTAGTAGGTTCCGACGCTCTCGCCGGTTCGGTATTCGTCCGGAAAAAGCCAGGGCAGGAAGGTTGCGGCGAGAGAGTAAAGATATGCTGCACCAACGCCAAGCGCGATCAACGTCCACATATTCGGGGAGACCTTGCGGATTGACTCCCACCCCCGTGCAAAAAACGGACGGGCTGCCCAAAGTATGATTGGTGTCGCAAGTACGAATTCCAGATAAATGGCTTTTTGATGACCAACCCATGCGCGAACGGGAAGGCCAAACAATTCGCCCATGGTCAGTATCACAAGCGGAACCGCGGCGGCCGCGCTGATCCACATACGCTTTGTGAAATCCGACAGTTCTTCTGAAGGTTCATCCGTAGGGATCACAGGCTCAAGCGCCATGCCGCAGATCGGGCAAGATCCCGGCTCGTCGCGGAGAATTTCAGGATGCATCGGACACGTCCATTGCGTTCCGGCAGAGCTTGTGGGTGCCGCGTTCAAAGCATTTCCGGAAGTGTAATAGTGCGGGTCCGCCTCAAACTTGCTCTGACATTTGTCAGAGCAAAAATAAAATGACTCGTCGCGGTGAGACGTTTGTGATGTACCGTCCTTGACGGCAACGGTCATCCCGCAGACGGGGTCAATAGAAGTCTCCGACCCAGCGGTCATCTGGGGTTCCGTGTGTTCGTGTGCATGACGATGCTGGTGTTCATTGCTCATAGCGTCGATCCACTGAAACTTGGTCAACCCTCCATCTAATCTCTCCAGTAGCTGGAAGGTCAAGGGACGCGGCCTTTAGCAATGTATCAATGCGGATCAAATCTTCCCGATCTCGAGATATCGGGGAACGATCTTTACCCTAGTGTCAGCATCATGTCCCCAGAAACGGAAAGGGTCGGAATGCGCAAGTTTTCGGGTGCCGGTCCCTTTCAAATGCGCCCTGCAGTGTCGTAGTGAGACCCGTGGCAGGGACAAAACCAACCTCCAAAATCTCTTGCACCATCGCCGAGGGGAACACAGCCAAGATGGGTGCAAACACCGATCATGACCAAAAACTCTTCGTGGCCGGGAACAGCGCGATTTTCGTCAGTCGCAGCGGCATTACCGGAGAGATTTGGGTTTCTCGCATCTGTATCCGGCAATGCGCTCAGTTCTTCGGCTCTTGCTTTTGAAACTTCGCGTTCCGTTCGGTGTCGGATAAGGACGGGTTTGCCCCTCCAATTCACGGAGCGCTGGGTACCGGACGTAACATTGGAAAAATCGACCTGAATACGCGAAAGGGCGCGCACATCCGCCGAGGGGTTCATTTGATTGATTAGCGGCGACACTGAGGCATCTGTGGCAACAGCGCCAGCTCCCGCGGTGGCATAGTAGAGAAAATCCCTACGAGGTTGCTCTGAAGTCAAATCACTCATGATTCGAGAATACAGGGTTCCGGCGCTGGAAGGTCAAAGGTAGGGGCAACCATTTTTGTGGGTCGGAACTGTTCAACTGTTTGGGGTTAAAGCTTTTTTGTTGTGTCTCGATTGCGCCAAAGCGCCCCCAAGATCAGCGGCGTCGCTGTCATCAGACCAAGTCCAAGAACCATCCATTCTGCGCGGCCGAACGTGCCAGAAAGCGCCTCAGCGCCGAAATGAGCAAGCAAAAAGCTCGCCGGCAGAATGCCTGCAAAGGTTGCGACAACAAATCGCCAAAGGTGCAGTTGGCTAAGTCCTGCCGCATAACTCATCGCGTCGAACGAAATGAACGGAAGAAGACGTGATCCGAAAACAATCAGCATCAACAGGTTTTGAGAACCAAGCAGGCCATAGCGCGGCTTTTCACCAAGCCATCTTTGGACGTAGTCTCTCCCTAGATAACGCGCGATGGCAAACGCTATTATCGCGCCCAGCTCCGACCCGAGCGCGACGTAGATTGCCCCGCTTACATGCCCAAAGGCCGCGCCACTCACCAAGGCAACTGGGGCGCTTGGGATTGGGCTCGCGACGATTGAAACCGTCATCAGGGCGACGATGAGAACCGGGCCCCATGGCCCCGCAGACGCAACCCAGGTTTCTATCGCCGAGCGGTCAATCTTAGGCAAATCACCAAAAAGCCACGCTATGGCGAAGACGACCAAAACAATGATGGCACACCAAACACCAACAAGGCGTAGAGACATAAGTTTAGACCGCATAGAGAACGACGAGAAAAAGAGCGGCTGAAAGGTCAAAAACAGCACAAAAGGGGACGTACCAGCGCGGAATTCGCCAATCCTACCAAGCGCCTTTGGAAACTCCGGTGTCCACCCACTCGGGGCGTAAACGAATGTCAATCATCCGGATGATGTCCTGCCGCAGCGAGTCAGCCGCCAGTTCGGCGGACCATATTTTCGCCGTCTGCGCGTCGACGAAAACCGGCGCAATAGCGGCTGCCATTATGGCATAGGTAGCGGTGCGGCGTGACAGATGAGGTGCCATCGGATGCCTCCTTCAAGAACATCTTGTATCCATGCGGGTTCAATCACCTCTAATGCCATGGTGTTTTGTCGTGTCAGACGCACCGGGCTCGTGCCGCATGGCACCCATCCGAGTTGCGGCGGCGTCCATCTCTTGCTGAGTGACCTGACCATCGCCATCAGCGTCCAGATGCTGAAACCGATCAACCATGCGGTCGCGAACGGCACTCATGTGCAAAGCTTTGAATTCTTCGAGCGTTAGCGCCCCGTCGGCGTCGGCGTCAAACTCCCGCAGTTTCGCGCTCATATGCGATGGCATGTTCCCAGCATCACCGCCCGGCATCATCGTCGCCATCAAATCACGGTCCATCATCCCCATCATACTGCCATGGCTTTCCATCACGGATGAATGCATCTTCATCATATTCTGCATCATGGGCATCATCTGGCTACTCATCATGCCCATCTGCAGATCACCATGGCCCGGGGGCATGTTGGATATTGTGCCCATGTCAGCCTGATTGCCATTGTCGCCATGGGAATCCGCCAAAGCCGCTTGGGTTAAGCCAAATGTGATCAGCACGCCAAGTGCGAGAATGCTACTATTTGCCATCGGTTTCTCCTTTCTAAGCCTTCCGCCAAATATCGGAATTATGCCGGAACGGATAAAGACCGGGGGAGGGAGAGTTTTGTAATGATATGTCACCGAAACTCGTTACAAATGGTGACAAAGCGACCCCTCACAGTTCACACGGCGACTTGGTAGGATTGGCGAATTCCGCGCAAGGCGGTGAAACCATTGAAGGGGTAAATGATCAGATGTCGCCTGAAATTGGTCATTTTGCGTTGGCTTTGGCTCTGGCCCTGGCGCTCGTTCAAAGCATATTGCCTATCCTTGGCGCCGCACGCGGAAACATACTCTGGATGCAGACGGCAAGATGGACTTCGTTTGGACAGGTTTTCTTCGTCAGCGTCGCGTTCTTCGCGCTCATGCAGGCATTCATCACAAGCGATTTTACTGTCAAGAATGTGGTCGAAAACTCGAACTCACTCAAGCCTATGCTGTTCAAAGTGGCCGGCACATGGGGCAGCCACGAAGGTTCGCTGTTGTTGTGGACTCTGATTTTGACGGTGTTTGGCGGTGCCGTTGCGTTGTTCGGATCGAACATTCCTCAGGCATTGAAAGCACGGACATTGTCGGTACAGGCATGGATCAGTGTGGGCTTTCTGACTTTCATGTTGTTTACGTCCAACCCCTTTGATCGCGTCTTCCCGCCGCCCAGCGACGGACAGGACCTCAACCCCTTGTTGCAAGATGTCGGACTGGCGATGCATCCGCCTCTTCTCTACTTCGGATATGTTGGATTTTCGATCGTCTTCTCGTTCGCCGTAGCCGCCCTGATCGAGGGTCGCGTAGACGCGGCATGGGCGAGATGGGTGCGCCCCTGGACTTTAGCCGCCTGGATGAGCCTGACAGCGGGCATCGCGTTGGGGTCATGGTGGGCGTACTATGAATTGGGCTGGGGCGGGTGGTGGTTTTGGGATCCCGTTGAAAACGTCAGTTTCATGCCCTGGCTGATGGGTACAGCGCTTCTGCATTCGGCAATCGTGACGGAAAAAAGAGACGCGTTCAAAAGTTGGACAATACTACTCGCGATCCTGACCTTTTCCCTCTCGCTCTTAGGGACCTTCATTGTGAGGTCAGGCTTGTTGACATCTGTTCACGCATTTGCGGTTGACCCGGAAAGAGGCCTGTACATTTTGGGGCTGCTCGCGGTAACGATCGGTGGCTCACTTGCGCTCTTTGCCTGGCGTGCACCGATTATGGAACCTGGAGGCCTGTTCAAACCGATCAGTCGGGAAGCGGGTCTCTTGCTGAACAATCTGATCCTTGCAACAGCCACTGGTATTGTGTTGTTTGGCACACTGTACCCTCTTTTCTATGAAGCAGTGACGGGTGGCGAAAAGCTATCCGTCGGCCCGCCCTTCTTCAATGGCGCATTCATTCCGGTAATGCTGCCGCTGGTCTTTGCCATGGGGCTTGGACCTTACCTGTCCTGGAAGCGAGCGGATTTGCCGGGGGTTCTTCAGCGCCTGCGCTTTGTTGCTGTTCTTGCGACACTTGCAACATTGGCGGTCTGGTATTTGACCAAAGGCGGTCCGATTCTGGGCTATTTGTGCCTTATGATCGCATTCTGGCTCTTTCTCGCAACGGTGAGGGAATGGGTGATGCGCATCAAACTCTTTGACGCCCCGTTTACGGAGTCCCGTCGCCGCGCACGGAACCTGCCAAGGGCCGCCCACGGAATGACACTGGCACATGCTGGCCTTGCCGTAGCCATGTTCGGGTTTATCGGCTCAACGCTCTGGAAGTCGGAAGAGGTTGTTTTTGTCCAGCCCGGCACTGAGATCAGCATTGGCGGGTTTGATGTGATTTTCGAAGAGGTCCAGCGAGTTCGTGGTCCTAACTATTTAGCGGATCGGGGTCAGCTGACTGTAAAACGGGACGGGCAGTTCGTTAGCGAACTTTTTCCGGAACGCAGGACATACCCGGTCGCACAGACCACTACGACGGAAAGCGCAATACGCTCCACACTTGCTGGAGATCTCTATGCGTCCATTGCAAACCCGGCCTCCGAGGAAGTCAGTGAAAAGGGCGCCTGGACGCTTCGAATTCTTTACGAGCCTTTGGTGAATTTCATCTGGATAGGGTCTGCGATGCTGGTCCTTGGGGGCGGTCTTTCACTGTCCGACCGTCGATTGCGCATCGGGGCGCCCCGACGAAAAAGAACGCCACCTGCCCAAGTCCCGGCCGAGTGAGCATGGGACGGCTATCGGCTTTTATCCCGTTGGTGATCGCCGCAATTTTTGGCGGGTTTTTTTTGTGGGGGCTGAATCCCGATCGGAATCCCAGCAACATTCCATCGGTCCTGATTTCTCAACCGGCGCCCGAGTTTGATCTAGCTGCCATTGACGGCCTTCAGACACCCGGCTTGTCCCGCGCCGATCTGGTGGGCAATGCCGGACCTGTGATCGTGAATGTGTTCGCCTCGTGGTGCGTGCCCTGTCGGGCTGAACATGGGGTACTTACCGGGCTGGTAGAAAACGATGGCCTGCGTTTATTCGGTATCAACTACAAGGACAAGCCAGAGGACGCGACGAAGTGGTTGGCCGAACTTGGAAATCCCTATGAAAAGATTGGGTCGGATATCAACGGAAGGGTTGGCATTGAATGGGGCCTTTCGGGTGTGCCGGAGACATTCATCGTCGGACCGGATGGGACGGTGTTGTACAGATATGTGGGGCCTGTCGTAGGTGACGAGGCCGTTTCCAGATTCAGAGAAGCGCTTGTCCAAGCGGGCGCATTACCAAGAGGGGAGAACGGATGAGACTTATCACGCTTTCGCTTTTCCTGCTTTTTCCGCTCATGGCCTTCGCGGTTGAGCCAGATGAAATGTTGCAAGATCCCGTCTTGGAACAACGTGCCCGTGATATTTCAAAGGAGTTGCGTTGTGTTGTCTGTCAGAATGAGAATATTGACGGTTCCAATGCTGGAGTTGCGCGAGACCTGCGTATTCTGGTGCGAGAACGTCTGGTCGCCGGAGACAGCGACGATGAAGTCATCGCGTATGTCCATGCGCGCTATGGTGACTTCGTCCTGATGCGGCCACCTTTGAAACCCTCCACGCTCGCACTTTGGCTGGCACCTTTTATTCTGGTTCTGGTCTCGCTTCTAGTCGGCTGGGCGGTCATTTCGAAAAGCGGGCGCAAGACGGTCACCGCGGGTTTTTCCGAAGATGAAGAAGCGGAGATTGCGAAATTTGTCGACACCAACACATCAAAGGACAACTCATGATTTGGTTGATTTTTGCTGCATTGTCCTTGATCGGTCTAGCCTTTGTAGGATTGCCGTTGCGAAACCGGTCAGAAACAATTCCCGTTCCGGAGGATACGACGGCAGCCGTTCTAGTGGATCAATTGGAAGAGGTGCAGCGGGATCTCAAGCGCGGCGTCATTTCCGACGTCGAAGCTGCGGCAGCCGAACAAGAGATCAAAAGACGCATTCTCGTGCAGTCGCGCAAGACCTCGCAAGCGGCGAACAATCTAACAAGAGGTGGTCGTTTGCCCCTTATTCTGAGTACACTTTTCGTCCCGGTTTTTGCGTTCGGTTACTATTCGGTTATGGGATCGCCAGAGATACCTGCCGTTGCGTTTTCCGAGCGCTCTGCGGAACGGCAAGACGCCGCAAAAGTCGCGGACCTGGCAAACCAGCTTTACGTTCGGCTCAGCAATGATCCCTCCGGAGGGCCATCAGAAGGTTGGATGCTTTTGGGGCAGACCTATGCCCGGATGGGCCGGTTCGCGGATGCCGCCGAAGCCTTTAGGACAGTCGCAGAACGGCCCGAGGCCAATTCAGCAGTGTTTTCCATGCTTGCTGAGGCCCTGATTTCTTCTGAGCAAGGTGTTGTAACTCCAGCGGCGGACTCTGCAATTGATCGCGCCGTTGAACTGGATCCGTCCAATCCCGCGGCGATATTTTACAGGGCGGTCTCGCTGACACAGAAGGGTGAGGTTGCGCGGGCGCATGATTTGCTAGTTGCCCGCTTGAAAGATGCAGACAGGTTCTATCCCTGGATGGAGAGCTTTGTTAGTGAGGCAAATCGCGTTGGAACACAGATTGGCAAGGAACCGATCTCGCTGGACGAGTTTGCACAGGCCGAGACTTCGCCCGGTCCTACGCAGGCAGATGTTGAGAACGCACAAGATCTAACAGCGGACGAAAGGCAGGCCTTCATCCGGTCGATGGTTGAACGGCTGGCCGCGCGGCTCGAATATGAGCCGAATGATCTTGATGGGTGGATGCGCCTTGGCAACTCTTATTCGGTTCTGGGTGATTCGGCACGAGCAATCTCGGCCTTTCAGCGAGCTGAAACCCTGCTGTCCGACGCACCTGAAAACGATCCAAGACGCCAATCTGTCATCGAAGCTCTGGGTAGGTTGGGTCAGGATTGATCCCACGTCATCAATCAATTAGCACATCAACGACCGAACTCTTCAGGGCTGCATCACCTTGCCGCGGGACCGTTTTTGAAACGACGCGCTCTATCCGTCCAAATGCCTCGATTTTGGCCGAACGCCGCTCAGATGATCGCGGGAAATGGCTTGTCCCTCGGCACTTGTCGGGGGTAGGCCGTGAACCAAGGCTCATTTCCTCTTGCGGGATAGAGTATGGAGATGGGGAATTGAGGTCACAGAGACTATTCAGTTTTTCAATTGAATGTATATCCCGTCCGCCCGTCATCGCAGGCTATCCGTTGAGTAGCATTTCCGGATCGGCCAACCACACGGCATCCGTCGGGAAGAAGGAAATTGTCCGATTCAGCCCAATTGGCCTTCGGAGGCTCGAGCGGACAAAGTTTGCCCGTGGCAGTAGAAGTGCAACCTCCCAACGCAAACACGCCGACAATCGCAATCCTAAGCGCTAACCGAGGTCTAGCGAGCGCGCTCAAGATCGTGCGGAGGAACGTCTCCATCATCAAATGTTGCATCCAATGTAGCTTCTTCCGCCTGTTCTTGCTTTGAACCGTGGCAAGATTTTCCGATCACCTTGTGCATCACAACATGCGCACCAATGCAAAGCGCGATTGGTGCAAACAGTCCGACATTATTCCATAGACCCGCAATCGAACCTCCGGCGAGGAAGAATGCGGCAACAGGCACAAGCATGACGGCACAACACACCATCATTCCATAGTGCATGATTTTTGATGATACGGCGGTTTCTTGATTTTGAGTGTCAGACATAGAGCCCTCTTTCCAACGATATGGTTCTTTCTGCCGGCTTCCAGCGACCCAAGGTCAAGGATACATTCTGGCAAATTTCTAATTGGTATCGCCTCACTGGATGTCATGCGCCTCAAGCAGCTAGGGTCAATACAATCGACAAAACTGTAACAACTGGGATCGGGATCAAGCTACACAGTAGGGCAGTCCGCGATACATTGCTCTGTGCCAGATCCGCCGTCATTCGCCCAGGTTGCGACAGAACGGCCAGAACCGCGACGAATGCCCCAGGCGCAAGGGCATAGAGGTAAACGCCCGAGACGTTGGTAAACATAAATGACCAACGAAGTGTTGGACCAACCACACTTAGCGCCGTGGCGCGACTGCCGCCGAATGACGCAAAAAGGTCGGCTGACAACACATACACGACGATATGTGCGCCGACGAAAGTGACACTGCGCAGGACAACATCCAGAAAAATGTATCCGATCTGTAAACGTCGGGCATGCTTCAGCGTGACAAACGCAAAGACGAAGCCGAGATAATTCACGAGAAAAACAACCGGCAGTCCGTTTGTCATCACCTGACGGATAAACCGACCGAGCGCCGTAGAGTTCTGTGCGAGCATAGTCGCAAAACCTGGCGTCGTAAAAATGTAAACAAGCAGGAACGGCAGGATGCTTGCGACGCTCAGGGCAAATACATTCCAACAAAATCTGCCGAAAGGCAGTGCAGGAGAAAAGTTCTGTCCGAACGTATCGGGGGAAATCACGTCAACCGTGGCTTGCGAAAACCCGCGTCGAGCCGTCCATGAGAACAAGCAGCACGTCATAACTGCCCCCTGCACCACCCATGTCCATACCAGGCGAACCCATGGGCATCCCCGGCGCCGTCAGCCCACGAGCTACAGGGGTATCCTTCAGCAACCTCCGGATGTCCTCTGCGGGGACGTGACCTTCAATGAAGTAGTCACCAATTTTGGTGGTGTGGCATCCTGCCAGATGTGGCTCAATGCCAAGTTGCTGCTTCATGGCCTGAAGGGTGTCATAATCAACATCCTTTACCGACGCCTCAAACCCAGCGGAGACCATCCGATCAACCCAGGCCCCGCAGCACCCGCACGTGGGAGTTTTTGTCACCTGCAGTATTGGTGCGGCGGCTTCTGACAATGCCGGACCTGCCGTAATCAGGCTGGCTGCCGTCAACACAAATTGGCGTCTGTTCATTTTCAACTCCTTTTTCTCTTACTCTAAATACGATCCGCATGCGCGGGAGTCGACCGGCAGACGCTGTTACATTTGGCTACAAACGCAGGATGGGCGTTCCTAAACCGGAGTGTCTATATAGATGCCATGAGCGAACAACCCCGCATATTGATCGTCGATGACCATCCTGAGATTAGAAAGTCCGTTACAGACTACCTGAAACGGAACGGAATGCGTGCATCGGAAGCAGAGAACGCCGAGCAGATGGACAGTCGGCTAACAGAAACCGTTTTCGATCTCATCGTGTTAGATGTAATGATGCCGGGCGAGGACGGGCTATCCGCTTGCAAGCGCTTGCGCAGGCAAGGACACACGCCAATCCTTATGTTGACCGCATTAGGAGATGACGACGACCGCATCGCAGGCCTGGATGGTGGGGCGGACGACTACCTTGCCAAGCCATTCAACCCCAAGGAACTACTGGCTCGGATTAATGCAATTTTGCGGCGGACACGACTGATCCCTCAAATTGATGACTTTGCCGGCAAGGTCATCAAGTTCGCGCATCTCGAACTCGATTTCGACGGGCGCACCTTGTTTGATCAAAACGGAGCCCGCACCCAACTGACGTCCGGTGAGTTGAAGTTGCTGACGCTATTCCTGCAAAGGCCAAGGACGGTCCTGGGCAGAGACGAACTTCTTGAATTTAGCACAGGACGAACAGCCGGGCCGCTGGACCGAACAATTGATAATCAAGTGAGCCGATTGCGCCGAAAGGTGGAACAGGATGTATTGCGCCCTAGGGTCATCGCCACCGTGCGTAATGGCGGCTATAGCCTTTCATGTGATGTAGAGATATGCGGCTGAGTGTGGTGCCACGGACATTGCGTGTGCAGATCGCGCTCTTGGTACTCGGAGTACTGGTGCTCGCTCAGGCCCTCAGTCTGTGGTTCTTTGTGGATGAAAGGTCATTGGCGGTTCAGGCGGCGATTGGTGCCGAAGCTGCCGGACGTGCTGCAAACGTCGCGCAGTTGATCGAAGGTGCTCCGCAAGAGTTACACGCGCAAATTATTCGTGCGGCAACGTCGCCACTTGTACGGTTCGACTTGGCAGAAGCACCGACGGTACCACATGGAGACCATGATGAGGGCGGTGCAGTTGAAGCCCGTATCCGAGCATTGTTGGGAGAAAGCTACAGCCGCGATATTCGGGTGGAGGTCCATGAAATTGAAGGGGGCCTGCTACCGCTGCCAAACCTGTCACCGGAAATGGCAGAAATGCATGCTGAGATGATGCAGGGTAGCCTTGCCGCCATCGAGATGGAGCTATCTATCGCATTGGCAGGAGGTAGTTGGCTCAACGTCGGTACGCGATTTGAAAAACCGCCGCTGCAATGGTCGCTGGCTTCAAACATTTCATTTGCAGTCACTGCGGGCCTCCTCTTGGTTGCAAGTTTCTGGTTCCTTCTCTCCAGGCTGACTGGGCCGCTCAATAATCTGGCGAATGCATCCGAACGACTGGGGAGGGGTGCCGCTGAAGGCGATTTGCCGGTTGTGGGACCGCAGGAAGTCCAAGACCTGACCCGTGCGTTCAACATCATGCAGGATCGTCTGACGCGATTTGTCAGTGATCGAACTCAAATGCTTGCGGCTCTGGCACATGATCTACGATCGCCACTAACAGCACTCCGGGTGCGGGCAGAGATGGTGGATGATGCCGAAACCCGCGCATCGCTGGTGGCAACTAGCGAAGAGATGCAGCAAATGGTCGACGCAACGCTGGATTTCGCAAAAGGAGTTGGACACCATGAAGACGTTCATCCAATCGATCTTCGTGATCTGATTTCTGACATGAGAAGTGAAAAACTCCACATACGCGGAAAGGGACCACTGTTCGCAACGGTCAAACCGAATGCTATGCGCCGCGCCCTCAAGAACCTGATAGAAAATGCTCTCCGGTACGGCAAGGAGGCCAACATTTCATGGTATGTAACAGGCAGCAAGGTGGCGATTTACGTTGATGATGTAGGGCCAGGGATTCCCAACGAACAATTGGAGTCCGTGTTTGGGCCTTATGTCAGGCTTGAGACATCTAGGTCAAAAGACACCGGTGGCCATGGGCTTGGGCTGTCGATTGCGCGAAGCATCATTCTCGAGCATGGCGGCACAGTCGAATTGAAAAACCGCACTGAGGGCGGACTGAGAGCGAAAGTAAGCCTGCCGGTTGAACTGTTCTCAGATTTGGGACTTCCTTCGAAATCTGAGTCAGATACTCGTGAAAAAACCTTAAACCTCCAAGTCAAAAAGAGCGCAACTACTCAGTAAGGTAAGTATATGATACGGCGACAATTTTTAACTTCGCTTGCGGCACTGTCGGTGAGCACCAGTACTGCAATCGCGCATTCGGATGCAGAACATGATCGGCGCATAGGCCCGTCAGTTGTTCCATCGGAATTTTTGCCGCGTGAGGTCGATTTTTTAGAAGCGGACAAACCGGGGGAAATACATGTGGACCCGAGCCAGTTTGCACTATTTTGGACTTTGCCCAACAACCGCGCTGTTAGGTACACTGTCGGAATAGGTCGGGAGGGCCTTTATGAATCCGGAGAATTCTATGTCGCCAGAAAGGAAAAGTGGCCCAGTTGGACACCGACACCCGCAATGATTGCGCGAGAACCCGATCGATATCTACGCTTCGCGAGTGGTGTTCCTGGAGGCCTGAAAAATCCGCTAGGTGCCAGAGCACTGTACCTGTATCAACCGGGCCGAGGCGATACATACTTACGGATCCATGGAACTACGGACCCGACCACGATTGGTCAGCGTGTGTCGAACGGTTGCGCAAGACTCACAAACAACCAGATTGTTGAATTGTACGACAAGGTGCCACTCCAGACACGTGTTTTGTTGAAACCGTTTGTCACATGATAGCGGCTGAAAAAGGGCGCGCCGATCAGAGGACGATACATATCATTACAAAAAAGCCGCCCCCAAACTATTCATGAAAACTGTGTGATTGGGTAGCCTTCTGTCAGGCAGATACTCTAATTTGAGGCGGTTTTATGACGCGAACGAGAATTCTAGTTCCACGCAGGACGTTTACGTTGGGGGCTATGGCCGCGGCACTCGCGACACCCTCGATTGTGAACGCTCAACAACAAGCGCCAGTTCGGCGCAACACATCCTCGTTCCGAGTGCACGCTTGGCAGGATCATTTTGATAGGCTCGACAAAGGCATAATCATTTCGGATACGGTATCGCGCGTTTTGCAGCATTGGACTTCAGACGGCGAAATGCGCATCTATCCAACGTCTGTTCCAATGACAGATGACCTGACCCGGCGGGGTTACACCGAAATTGTGTTCAAAGATTCAGAACCGGATTGGGCACCAACCCCATCGATGCTTGAACGGGATCCAACGCTACCGTCCTATGTGCCTCCCGGGCCTGAAAACCCATTAGGTATACGGGCCATGCATTTGACATGGCAGTACTACAGAATCCATGGGACGAACGATACCCGAAAGATCGGTCGCCGCTCATCAAACGGCTGCATTGGACTGTACAATGAGCAAATCGTTGAGGTGTTTGACAGAACGCCGATTGGAACTCAGGTCAAATTGATCTGAGGGTGCAATCCACCTTCACTTCGGCTGCGTTGTCTTTAGTGGCAGAGGCGCGACACCAATCATTACACCGGCCGACAGAATTGCCTAATGGGGAAATGGGAATGAAAACTAGAAAGAAGACTTGGGTCGCATCCGTTGCCTTTGCGATGATTGGTGTCGCGACCTGGGCCCATACCGGAGCCACGGGTGTTGTTCTGGAGCGCATGCAGGGGATGTCCGCGATGGGAGATGCGATCAAGGCCCTTACCCCAATGATGCGGGGCCAAATTGCGTATGATGCCGATAGGGTGCGACGAGAGGCAGATGCAATGATCGGCCACGCGGGCAAACAAATGACACGATTGTTTCCCGACGGATCAGGTGGAGGCGTGTCAAAAGCACTTCCGTCCGTTTGGGGTGATTGGGAAGAGTTTGCCGCGTTGGCGGAACAGCTGGAGACCGCTTCTGAAGGTTTGAAGCTGAGCGCTGACAACGGATTGGCTGCTGCAGGCGGCAACGACAGTGCAGGCATGATGGGTGGGACGGATAGCGCGATGATGGGCAGTGAGTCCGCGGCGACCATGGGAAGCGGCATGATGGTCGGGGACCAGACCATGACAGCAGAAATGATTGCAACCATGCCGACCGACGCCGCCTTCATGATGGTCGCCCAGACATGCTCGACCTGTCATCAAAAGTTCCGCGCAGAGGACAACTGAGGTGCTGCGTTGGTGGCGGTGGATTTTCGTCGTCGGCCTTCTGGGTGGAACCGGGATTGTGGCCGGAACGGTGGCCTGGCCTATAGGCGTAACTGTTTCGGAAATACCTTCAACCCGGGATGCAAATCGAGGAGCTTACCTGGCACGTGCAAGCGGCTGCATTGCATGCCATACTAACTTTGAGGGCGGTGGGGCGCCCCTGGCAGGCGGGGCTCCGCTGAAAACAGATTTTGGTACATTTTATCCGCCTAATCTGACCACCGATACCGAATATGGAATAGGAAACTGGACCGCGGAAGACTTCGCAAAGGCGGTAAGACAAGGGATATCGCCGAACGGACAGCCATATTACCCGACTTTTACATATCCGTTCTATGCAAACTTCACCGACCAGGACATCGCTGATTTGTGGGCTGCCTTCCAAACCGTGCCGCCTGTGAGCGCGCCAGCTCCTGCACACGAAATTCCGTTCCCGTTCGATCAACGTTGGGCGATGAAGCTTTGGAGAGCAGCGTTTCTGACGGAGCCGGACACAGCGCCAGAAGAAAATCAAAGTGATGTCTGGAACAGAGGCAAGCTTCTTGTCAATGGAGCCGCGCATTGCTCTGCCTGTCATACGACGAGAAACTATGCAGGTGCTCGCATACTATCCGAGCGTTTTTCCGGAAACGATGCTTTACCGGGAGGCGGGAAGGCACCCTCGATCCGTTCCGATGACCTCTTATCTGAAGGGTGGACAGTGGATAATCTGGCCTACGCCTTACGATCTGGCATTACGCCATCGGGCGATGTCTTTGGTGGATCAATGGCCGAAGTCGTGAGAGACGGCACGAGGTTTTTGAGTGATCAGGATCTGAACGCGATGGCGACGTACCTAATGGATAGTGAAACATAGAATTGGGATTAGTCAGATGTTCACCTTAAATCGACGCCAGTTTCTGGCCACGTCCAGTGCATTTGCTGGCATGTCGGCGTCTAAAGGGCTAGCGAACACGCAGCCGACCAAATTAATTGCTCAAGAGTCCGACGTTCAATTGCTACCTGGTGACTATGGCAAAACGACGCTTTGGTGTTTTGGCGGGCGCTCCCCGGGCCCGGAGATCCGGGTTACACAAGGAGACCGGGTTCGGCGAAGATTGGTCAATCGCTTTTCCCAAGGGACCTCAACGCACTGGCATGGCATCCGTATCGACAATGCAATGGACGGTGTTTCCGGTCTGACGCAGGACGCCGTGCAGAACGGAGACAAGTTCGACTACGACTTTAAAGTCCCTGACGCTGGCACATACTGGTACCATGCACACAACCGTTCGTTGGAACAGGTGGCCAGGGGGCTTTATGGAGCTTTGATCGTCGATGAACCGGAATCCCTTGATATAGATCGAGAAGAAGTCCTCATTCTTGATGACTGGCGTATTGATCCGGAGACCGCGCAAATTTCGAATGACTTTGGTGCGCCTCGTGATCTCAGCCATGCAGGAAGGCTCGGAAATCTGATCACCACGAACGGGACCTTCAATCTGGCGTTGACAGCGCGTCAGAACGAGCGCTTACGTCTGCGGCTTATCAACGCGTCCAATGCACGTAATTTCCAATTGGGTCTGGACGGCCTTGAAGGCTGGATGATTGCCCTGGACGGAATGCCGTTGCGTTCGCCCCGCAGAGTTCTCGAAACGATGATCCTTGCACCGGCCCAACGGATTGATTTGATCGTTGATGTCACTGCAGACGTTGGAGAAACAGCCCATCTCGTGCAAATCGGCCGGGAAGAGGCCTTTAGCCAAGTTGCATTCGAGGTTGCAAGCCGTGGGAGTGTCACCCGAAGGAATGCGCCCGTTTCCTTGCCTCCAAATGACCACCCTATGGTTGATCTGAAGGAAGCCACGAAACTCAGCCTCAGCATGGAAGGAGGTGCCATGGGACGTTTGAGCGCAGCCTCTCTTGGAGGCGAAGTCAAACCTATGGGCGAGCTCGTCCAGGCGGGGTATTTCTGGTCTTTCAACGGGGCGGTTGACGGCATCGACGGCGATCCATTCGCTCGTTTGGAACGCGGTGAGAATGTAAAGCTAACGATTGTAAACGACACTGCCTTTCCACATGCCATGCATTTACATGGAATGCATTTTCACGAGGTGGAAGAAAGTGGTGCACTTGGACCCCTTCGTGACACGACCCTACTTGAACGAGGTCAAACGCGCGAAATCGCTTTCGTTGCGGATAATCCGGGTCGATGGCTCCTGCATTGCCACATGCTCTCGCATGCGGCCTCAGGCATGATGACGAAAATTGTCGTTTCATGAGAAATCAACCCGTTTATCTCGGACTTTGTGTTGCGTTCATCGCGCTGGTAGGCGGCGTTCTTTGGCAGCAGTCTAGCGGAACAGCTGGTTCGACAAGGTCCGTGAGCCTCCAACCAGGCGATGTCGCTGTGGGCGAAGCGCTCTATACACAGAACTGCGCGGCTTGCCATGGTGTAAATTTGGAAGGCGAAGAAAACTGGCAGACGCCACGGGAAGATGGGAGCCTGCCAGCTCCGCCGCATGACGCTAGCGGACATACCTGGCATCACCCCGACAGCATGCTTTTCACCTATACAAAGATGGGAGGCGAACAGACACTCGCCGCACAAGGCATTGACTTCGTCAGCGGCATGCCGGGTTTCGGTGGCCAACTGAGCGACGAGGAAATCTGGAACATCCTCGCTTACATTAAATCGAAATGGCCTGAACGCGAACGTGCAGCGCAGGCAAACCGTACAGCCCAAGAAATGGCTTCAAAAGGAGACGGGCAATGAAACAAATTTTGGCTATCACAACGTTTTTGTTGCTTCCGCTCGCGGCGACCGCAGACGACATGAGCGAAGAACGAATCAAGGAACTTGTTCTTGAAGCTATCCGTGAAAACCCGGGCATTGTCTTCGAGGCGGCTCAACTGTTCGAAGAGCAGCAACAGGCCAGCCAGGCCCAGGCGGCTGCGCAGGTTCTTGAAACGGAAAAAGCAACGCTTGAAAATGACCCGAACGCACCTGTCTTGGGCAATCCCGAGGGCGACGTAACCGTAGTGGAATTCTTTGATTACAATTGCCCATACTGCCGCCGTGTGAAACCCGAAATGGAGGCTTTGCTTGCCTCTGACACCAATGTCCGAATTGTGTATCGTGAATGGCCTATTCTCGGGGAAGGGTCGGTGTTTGCTGCGCGTGCAGCATTGGCCTCGCGCAATCAAGGCAAATATGAAGAGTTTCATTGGGCTATGATGGGAATGAATGAGCGCGCTGATGAGGCCTCGGTCCTGCAGGTTGCTGAAGATATTGGTCTCGATGTAGCACAACTTCGCCGCGACATGGACGCACCGGAAGTCGAAGAGCATATTCAGACCTCTATGCGGCTTAGTCAGTCCCTTGGCTTCAACGGAACACCGTCGTTTGTTATTGGTGACAGCCTTGCACCGGGCTTGATTACGGCAGATCAGCTGATCGAGCTAGTCAAACAGGCGAGGGCCGTGAACTAGATCCGTGCCTATAAACCGGCATCAAGGTTAAGATCCAAATCAGTTGCAACGACGGTGGATGGATCCTTCGTCTTGATGTCGGTTGCGGCGGGTGCACTCTATCCCGCCTTTGGCCTGCTGTTATCACCCGTCTTCGTGACAGGTGCCATGTCGCTATCTTTCGCATTGGCATAACCAAAGCGCTTCGTCTGCGATATACCAGACCGAAGATAGGGGAGTCCGATTTATTCCATCAATCCGCAACTATACCGCAATGCAACCTGCAGAAGAGGAAAAAAGTGAATATCGGAGAAGTATCGGAGCGTGCAGGCCTTCCAACAAAAACAATCCGCTACTACGAGGATATCGGTCTTGTTCGACCTCTGCGCAGCGCCAACGGCTACCGTGCCTTTCGGGAAAGCGACATTCATAAGCTGGCATTCCTTGGCCGTGCCCGAAAGCTTGGGTTTTCGATTGACGATTGTCGGACACTTCTCGGTCTCTATGAGGATGAAACCCGTGAAAGCGCGCAGGTAAAAGCGATCGCAAACGAACACCTAGCCGCCATTGACGGCAAAATTGCGCAGCTCATATCCATGCGCGAGACGCTGTCGGACCTCGTCGAAGCTTGCAAGGGCGATCATCGGCCGGACTGTCCGATTTTAAAAGACCTCGCCCAGGGCTCCTGAACTTAGTTTTTTGTGTTAAATGCCGCGGCGTCCAGTGCGCTCAGGACAGCGTCAGCTGTCAGGATTTCGGATAGGATAATTCCGTCTGGCGCATTTGGCCCATATACGATGTTGAAGGGGATCCCGAACCTGTTGTGAGTCTCCAGATACCTCGAGATCTCGGGATTGGGCCGCGTCCAATCGGCTTGCATTGCGACTACGTTATCACCTCGCAATCTGTCAACGACAGGCGCTCGATCAAGTACCAGTGTCTTGTTGGCCT
Source organism: uncultured Boseongicola sp. (assembly GCA_964568435.1). Classification (GTDB taxonomy): domain Bacteria; phylum Pseudomonadota; class Alphaproteobacteria; order Rhodobacterales; family Rhodobacteraceae; genus Boseongicola. Next base: position 24,912 of record CAZMRS010000001.1, read on the forward strand.
TGCAGGTCAGGCACCAATCGGCGGTGACGTCAACAAAGATGATATTGCCTTGCGAAATTAGCTTTGGAATCTCGGAGCGGTCAAATTTCACCCAATCCTGTCCAATGTCGCTTCTCGTCTGCGGTGGATTCAGGAAGCCTGGGAGCCCAATGCTGACAACAGCAATGGCAATCAGTATTATGGGTCGCGCAAACCGTAACGGCAACCGAATGCTGGCGAAGAGAACAAAGAGCAATGCAAAGACCAGCGCCGAGGTTGCAACCCAAACACCGGCCACGCCCATGAGCACCCAAAGCAGCCAAATC
>CAZMRS010000002.1:0-23645 GCA_964568435.1 uncultured Boseongicola sp.
TGTAATTGTCGCCTTCGGTTGCTTCGGCCAGTTTCTTACGGAGCTTGCAAATGAAAACATCAATGATTTTGAGCTCAGGCTCGTCCATTCCGCCGTAGAGATGATTCAGGAACATTTCCTTGGTCAGCGTCGTGCCTTTGCGCAACGAAAGAAGCTCGAGCATTTGATACTCTTTACCGGTGAGATGCACTGCCCGACCGCCAGCATCAACGGTTTTTGCATCAAGGTTGACGGCAACTTTGCCGGTTTTGATGACAGACTGGGCATGGCCCTTTGAGCGACGAATGATTGCGTGAATGCGCGCCACAAGCTCTTCGCGATGGAAAGGTTTCGTCAGGTAGTCGTCCGCACCAAATCCAAATCCTTTGATTTTGCTTTCGGTGTCATCTGAACCCGTCAGGATCAGTATTGGAGTTTCTACACGTGACAATCGCAACTGACGCAAGACCTCGTGCCCGTCCATGTCGGGCAGATTTAGATCGAGCAAAATTAGATCGTAGTCGTAAAGCTTTGCCAGATCGATGCCCTCTTCGCCGAGGTCTGTCGCATAAACGTTGAGGTTCGCATGAGTGAGCATCATTTCGATGCTCCGCGAAGTCGTTGGATCATCTTCTACAAGTAGTACACGCATTAAGCTTCTCCGCAGTCACCTCAACCTAGTTATTCAATAGTCGGCAATTGGTTAATTAAGCGTTATCAGCTCTCAATCTGACATAACAACCTAAGGTTGTCTATATTTTTGAATTGCAGTGGTTTTTAAAGCGTTTTCACCATGCGCTACAACCAAGGATTGCCAAGTTTCAAATTCTTCAGATGACAGGCCAAACATTTCCAACGCTTCTTCGCGTTTTAACAGTCCACCTTCCACCGCACGAACAACGGCTGCCTTACGGCTTGCGACCCATCGACCTGTTCTGGGGTCAGGCAAATCGGCGCGGGTCATCACAGACCCATCTGGTAGCGTGACGGCACGCGGTCCGTTTAGCTTTTTCAAATACATGGGAACCATCCGTTTTCGGTTCGTCACACCTTAAATGGCACGCAAGGCCTTAACTCAGCGTGAAGGCCCCTCTTGCTAGTCCAGATCATTTTCCTATATTTCGCCGTGTATTTTCGAGACTTGGTGACCAAATGGCGCGCGACCATACCGACGCATTAAATTCCCTTGGCTTTGCCAAGCCGCCTAGCGAGACGCGGGTGGTGCTGGCGATGTCTGGCGGCGTTGACAGCTCTGTTGTGGCCGCGGAATTAGCTCACGAAGGATATGACGTCGTTGGCGTCACTCTTCAGCTGTACGACCATGGTGCGGCCCTGGCCAAAAAAGGGGCTTGTTGCGCCGGCATAGACATACACGACGCAAGACGCGTGGCCGAAGACATGGGCTTCCCGCACTATGTTCTTGATTACGAGAATATCTTCCGTGACGCGGTAATTGACGAGTTTGCCGATAGCTATCTAGCTGGCGCCACCCCAGTGCCGTGCATACGCTGCAACGAGCGTGTGAAGTTCAAAGATCTGTTGGAAACTGCGCGCGATCTCGACGCAGATTGCATGGCGACAGGACACTATATTCAGCGCAAAATCGGCGACACCAAGGCGGAACTTCACATGGCCGCCGACACAACACGCGATCAAAGCTACTTCCTGTTCTCGACCACTCAAGAACAGCTCGACTTTTTGCGGTTCCCTCTTGGACATCTCGCATCAAAAGACGAGACGCGCACATTGGCAGCAAAACACGGCCTTGTTGTTGCGGACAAACCAGACAGCCAGGACATTTGCTTCGTTCCCAATGGCGATTATACGAGCGTAATTGAGAAACTTCGCCCAGGCGCGGCTGAGCCCGGAGACATCGTTCACGCTGACGGTCGAGTTCTCGGCCGCCATAAAGGTGTTATTCACTACACCATCGGACAGCGACGCGGTCTTGGAATCGGAGGCCTCGACGAGCCGCTTTATGTTGTAAAATTGGATGTGGACGCAAAACACGTCGTTGTTGGCCCGAAAGATATGCTGTCAACCCGCATCGTGCCGGTACGGGAGATTAACTGGCTGGGAGATTCCGCACTTTCAGACAAAGATGAGTGGCATGTCTCAGTGAAAGTGCGCTCCACGCGACCACCAACGGAAGCTGTCGTTCGCCCAATAACAGAAGATACCGCAGAAATTGAGCTCTTGTCGCCCGAAGATGGGGTTTCACCAGGCCAGGCCTGCGTTTTCTACGAAACGTCGTCGTCACGGGTTTTGGGCGGTGGCTGGATTTGGCGCGGCTATTGAGCCTCAACCACACGAAGAACCGCGCGAGCAGCCCGTAGGCCGGGCTGTTCACCGCCCCGACCGAGACGCTCCATAGACAGGTCCATAGCGTCTATCTGACGGGAACGAGCATCTGGGTTTGTCAGCAGATTACAAACGGCCTCCGCCACATCAGGCGCTTTACAGGCAGGCCCCAAGAACTCGGGCACGGCCTTTGTTTCACTGATGATATTCACAAGAGTTACTGTGTCTATGATCGCCATGCGCGACATGATCTGCCAGGACAGCCAACTCATGTCGTAGGCTACGACTGTTGGTGTGTTGGTCGCAGCCAACTCCAAAGATACGGTCCCGGACGCAGCCAGCGCCACGTTCGCACTGGCAAACGCGGCCATCTTTAACCTTTTGTGATCCTGGTCTGACGTGGGATCGATCACCAACGGTGGCTCCGACCATCGCGCTATAGTCTGTGAAACAAGCTCGGTGACAGAAGATGCCGCTGGGACCACGACTTTAAGGTCGTTAGTCTTTTCGCGTACGCGCGTTATGGTTTCTTCGAAGATTGGCAAAAGCCGCCGGATCTCGCTTTGCCGAGATCCAGGTAAGACCAGCAAAATCGGCGAGTCTCCAATGCCGGTGCTGTTGCGAAACCACGCTATGTCGGCGTCCGTCGCCTGCTTTTCCGAGACGATCGGATGCCCGACAAAATCGCACCCCATGCCTGCGGCTGTCATGTAAGGCGGTTCAAACGGTAATAGAGCCAATACGTGATCAACATGCGCCGCCATCTTGGCAGCCCGCCCCGGCCGCCAAGCCCAAACGGACGGCGCGACGTAGTGGATCGTTTTGATATTACTCTTCGCCTTGACGAGCTTTGCGAGCCGCAACGAAAAATCCGGGCTGTCTATCGTAATCAACGCATCAGGTTGAAAGGCAAGCACTGCCTGCGCCGTTTCGTTCAGCCGACGCTTCAAATGAAGGTATTTTGGGAGAACCTCTGAAATACCCATGACTGACAGTTCCGTCATCGGGGACAAGCTTTCGATACCTTCTGCCTGCATCATTGGCCCGGCGACGCCTTGGATTTCACAATTTGGAACAAGTGATTTCAGCGCCGCGATAAGTGAGGCCCCTAATTTGTCACCCGATAGCTCGCCAGCAAGAATAAACAGCTTCATCGCACTACCACTCGGTGTGCGAAGCAGAATTCACAAAACAGGTACCGTGCATTACTCACGCACCCAGACGAACAAGCCAAGCTCGTTCGACGCCTCAATAAATCCGTCGATGTCGAGCACCATGACCCCATCCGCTTCAATCACAATGCCATCGAGACCCGCTTTGGAGCACTGAACAACCGTCTGCTTCCCGACAACCGGCATATCAATCCGACGCTCTTGCCCGGGCTTCGGAGCTTTGTAAAAAATGCCGCCTTCACCAAGGCTCGCTCCCGCGACCGTTTCAATCATGTGATCTGTGCCCGGCAATGCCTCTAGACCGAGAGCCTGTCCATTTCGAACAACGCAAGACTGCCCCAAGTCAAGTTTGCCAAGCGCCACACAAATCTCGTCAGCGCGCACCGCGTCCTTCTGATTTTGATCATCCGGTTTCCGCTGGGTGGGCACGCCCGAAGATGGCAAAAGCCCTGGAGCAATGTCAGCCGCCCCTAAAACCGTTAGACCGTTTTCTTCAAAGATCTCGATAACTGTTCTGAGTGCGCCATCGTCGCCAGCCTGTAAGGCCGCCGCAATTCGGGGTACGAGCGGCACAGTAGCAGCGTCAATCAATGAGGGATCAACGGTAGGACGGGCAATTGCACCTGCAAAACAAACATCGGTGATACCACGGCCTTTTAGATCGATCAGAAGCGTGCCCAGTGTCTCGAGCCTGAACTGAACATCCACTTCGACGTTATCCGGCAAAAAACCCTCAAGGCATGCAACCAAGGGTTTTGCGTCCAGTGTTTCAACTAGAATGTTGGGAAGCTCACCTTGCCCAGCAATGAGTGCAAGCATTGGTTACTGCCCCGGTGTTAGATAGGACCGATCCGAGGAACCCAGAATGAACTCAACAATCTCCCGGACGTAAACACTTTCACTATCATCGCTAAGTTGACGTGCACGGTCAACAAAGGCCCCTTCCTCGGAAGACAAGCGCCCAAAGGCAGTGCGAAGCGCAGAAATATCCTCTCGAGAGACCCCCTTCCTCTTGAGCCCAACGAGATTTAGACCCGCCAGTTCGCCACGTGGTCCCTGGACGAGGCCGTACGGGATGACATCATTTGTAACCATTGTGACCGCACCGATGATCGCCCCTTTGCCAATCCGCACCCATTGGTGAACGCCCGACAAACCACCAATGATAACATCGTCATCGATTTGACAGTGGCCAGCAATTGCGCCCTGGTTCGCGACAATGACACGGTCGCCCACAATCGCATCGTGAGCGACGTGGGCACCGGTCATAAACAGACAATCATCGCCGACTCTTGTCTCTCCGCCTCCGCCCGCGGTGCCTGTATTCATGGTCACGCCTTCGCGAATCCGATTGCGTTTCCCGACGACCAGCCGAGTATCCTCGCCTTTGAATTTTAGGTCTTGAGGGATTTCTCCGATCACCGCTCCTGGAAAAATGACTGTCTCTTCACCAACGCGTGTTCGACCTGTGACAACAGCATGAGATTTGACCTCGACGCCACCATCAAGTGTTACGTCCTTGCCGACGAGAGAGAATGGTCCAATCTTTGCTTTGGGGCCAATCGTTGCACCACTTTCAACAACCGCAGTTGGGTGAACTTCAGCGGATGGGTCGATACTCACTTTGGCAAATCCATCATGGCCGTGAATTCGCACTCACAAGCCACGTCATCTTCAACAGTCGCGCGACCTTTGAATTTCCAAACCTTGCCACCACCGCGCACGGTTTCGACGTGCATGCGAAGGGTATCGCCAGGACGAACCATGCGTCGGAACTTCACGCCATCAATCGCCATGAAGTAAACACCAAAGTTTTTGTCTGCCAGGTCGAGTCCTACACCTGCAATGACAGCCGCTGTCTGCGCCATAGCCTCGACCATCATCACACCTGGAAAAACCGGATTATCCGGGAAATGGCCGGTGAATTGCGGCTCGTTCATTGTAACGTTCTTTATACCAACGCCAGACTTCGTACCATCTATTTCGACGACCTTATCGACCAAAAGAAACGGGTAACGATGTGGGATTATGCGCTGGATAAGTTGAATATCGGCGGAGGCAAGTGCGTTAGTCATTTAGGTTTGTCCCTGCTCTGTTGACGTTTGGTAGCAAGCGGGCTCCAGCGTCGCAAGCGGTTCACTCGGAATTTGCAGCGGCGTTCACTCGCGCAATCGCTTCATCTGTAATGTCAATTCGATCCGCCGAAAGAAACACGTCCCGGCGGTCCAAGACGACCAATGCACCACGCTCTCTGACGATATCCGAGATAATCCCCGCGACTTCGTCAAAGAAGTCTTGGCGTGCGGCTTCACGCATACGGTTCAGCTCGCGTGCTTTGTCATCCTGCTCTGTACGGATCCTTTGCACATCCTGGTCGAATGCGTCAGCCAGAACGCGAAACTCTTGCGCAGGAAGGGACTCGCGTTGCTCGGTCAATTCAAGCTCGCGTCGAACCAAATCTTGCTCAATCTGCGAGTTTTCAGACGCAAGAGCAGCCGCTTCAGCTTCGATCGCTTCGGTTGCCCTCAACCCCAAGCCAGTCTCCTGAAAAAGCCTGTCCTGATCAATTGTTAGGATCGGGGGCGGCAGACTCAATGAGGCTTCTTGCGCCTCGGCCGGCGCGGCAAAAACGAACATCCAAAGACTCGCACATAAAGCGCGCCAAACTCCCATCAGAAGCCAGCTGAGATCGTGAAATCGAAGGTCCGCTCGTCATCGGACGGATTGCTTCTGATCGGATTGGAGAAGTTCATTCGAATTGGACCAATGGGCGTGTCCCAAAGAAGCGAGAACCCGATGGACGAGTGCAATTCAAATGAGTCATCAACGGCGGCAACGCCTGCAGTATTGTCGAGCCCCCAAAGAGAGCCGACATCAAAGAAAACGCCGCCAGATATGCCAAACTCGTCTGGCAGGCCTAGTGGAAAATCCGCCTCAAAACGTGCGGCTACATACTTGTTACCACCAAGAACACTGCTTTCAGCGGCCCCCAAATCTCGCGGTCCAACGCCACGCGACGAAAACCCTCTGAGTTGGCGCGACGACAAGAAAAAGCGGTCAGTGACACGCGTGGTCCCGCCTCCAACGGCGCTAACCAATCCACCTTCAAGAATCGCCCTAAGCGTGACTTCTTCATTGAATACATCGCGCTGCGCGACGACGCGTGTTGTGGTACGCAGGTACTCGGTATCTCCGCCAATTCCTGCTAAATCCTGTCCAAAGGTGAATAGAACGCCTCTGTTGGGGTTCAATCCTCCGCGAAGCAAATCGAGCGTGTACGTGTACCCAATTTCGCTGCGCGTTAAATCTCCTTGTTCAGCCGCGATTATTGGCGATGCGCCCACGGCAACATTGAAGATGTCATCTTTTGCCAATGTGAATTTCAAAGACACGCGCCCGTTCTCGGAGATCGGAAATCCCAAAGACGGTGAAATGGAAGTTACACGCGTTTCGTAAGACGCATTGTCAAAATCCGTTGTTCGATCGGCCAAGGTAAGCCCGAAAGACAGATCGCGCCCTAGGAGAGCTGGCTCTCGAAAAGATAGCCGGATATTCCTGTCTTCATCGGCTGTTTCAATGGTCACGCCAACCGATTGTCCGCGCCCCAAAAAGTTGCGTTCCGAAAAGTTGATGACAACGCCAAAACCTGAGTCTGTCGAGAATGTACCGCCAAAGGACAAGTTGCCCGTCAACTGTTCTTCCACATCGACGTCGACCACAACTTGATCGTCGCTTGACCCGGCGCGCGAATTCACATCCACGTTTGCAAAGAAACCGAGCGCCCTTATTCTCTCGGCCGCATTCCGAATTTCACGTGGGTTAAATGGGTCTCCCTCGACGGTGTCGAATTGGCGGCGGATGACACGATCCAGAGTGGTTGTATTGCCCTCGATGTCAATCCGTTCAACGAAACGCCTTTCGCCTCTCACAAGTGCGAACTCCACATCCAATGTCAGATCGCTCGCATTACGGTTCACCCGAGGCTCAACGCGCAAGAAATCGAAGCCTTGCTGAAGCGCCAAACGCTCCAGGCGTTCGATCTGCTCATCGACAACCGCCGGGTTCCATATATCACCGGACCGCATGCGCAAGGCTTCGTTATAGGTGCCAATGTTCGCGTCCGGAAATTCCGAAGAGACAGACACATCACCAACCGAAAATTGCTGACCCTCGCGAACCGAAATTGTAATAAAGGTCGCATCCCGCTCTCTGCTAAGTTCAGTTGAAACATCAAGAACGCGGAAATCAACGTAGCCTCGAGACTGATAGAAATCCGTCAAAGCCTGCCGATCAAAAGCGATGCGATCAGCAATAAAGGAGTCTGCGCGAATTACTGAGCGCAAGAAACCCGCTTGCTTGGTGTCAATCGCCCTTCTCAAGCGCCGATCCGAGAATGCCCGGTTACCGACAAAGCTGATCCGCTCATTTTCAACGACACGTCCCTCTGTAACCTCGAATACCAGGTCCACTCGGTTATCGGACCGTCTTATGATGCGTGGCGTAACCGTGGCCGCAAAACGTCCACTTTCAACATACGCGCCGACAATGGCGGACGCGTCCGCTTCGGCCTGCGTCGGCGAAAAAACGCGGCGTGGCGCAGACGTTACAACGGAAAGCAAAATTTCGTCGGAGAGCCGGTCATTTCCTTCAATGCTGATCTGACTAATCGTTGGGCGCTCAACGATATCGATGCGCAAGCCATTTCCGACAGGAACTATTTCAACTGAAGAAAAAAGCCCCGAGTCGTTTATCCTTTGAAGAACATCGTTGATCTCGCCGTCTGAAAGGACTGCACCACGCTCAATCTCAGCGAGTTCAATGACCGTCGCTACGGGCACCCGTTGAGTACCCGTGACGGTAACACTCGATACACGGGTCTGCGCGTTTACGTTGGAAGCTAGAAACAACAAGATCGACGCCACAAGGGGGATCCCAAAGAACTTAAAAATATCCACGAATGCCCACCTGTCCGCTTGTTTCTTGGTCTTGTGATTAACCAGATTCCAAAGGAGGTGTCAAAAAAAGCAAAAGAGCCGCCTGTATTTGGCGGCCCTCAAAAAAATGTACTTTTGCAGTTGTTAGAATTGGGCCCCGATGTAAGCGGCAAGGAAGATCGCGCCGCCGAGAGCCAACACGGAAATCAACCGGTCAAGGTTAAGTTCGAAAAGGAGTTCGAGCCCTTTAACCTCACGCTGGATCGTCTGCATAGTCGCACCTCAAATGCTGGTTTTAGCCTGCCATGTTGAAGGTACTTTTGGATTGTGACCGAATTTAGACACTCTGGTGTCGCAATACGGGCGGTATTACGGGCAGAACAAGTCGTTAGTAACTGCGAAAACCATCAATCCAAGCATGATAGTAAGGCCGCCGGCCATAAGATAGCGGAGCGCCTGATCGCTAGGTGGATGGCCTGTAACGGCTTCCCAAAAATAGAAAACGAGATGCCCACCATCCAAAACTGGAATCGGAAACAGGTTCAATATGCCTACAGCCGTGGACAAGACCGCTATAAACCAAATGAAAGACAGCCAGCCCTGACTTGCCGCCTGCCCTGACGTTTCCGCAATCCCAATGGGGCCCGACATATTGCAGGTCGAGATTTTGCCGGCGATCATGTGATAGAGGCCTGAAATGCTCGACTTTGTTATGAAGACGATTTGGTCCACTCCATAGCCCAGAGCCTCCACCAATCCGGGAGTTTCTGAAGCTGGAGTGAAGACCATCGCCGGTGAAACACCGATGATATAATGTGTTTCAAACGAGCCATCGGCGAGCGGTAAATCGGTTCGCCTCGGCGTCATGGTAAATATTTCGCTTTGACCGTCTCGCCATACGGAAAGAGCGATGGCGTCACCGTCAGAAGCCCGAACTTTCTCGCGCAATTGCTCAAAGTCGAAGATTGGATCTCCATCGACGGCGGTAATAACGTCACCGTCCTTCAAACCAGCCTCTTCGGCGGCGGAGCCTGGCGTCACCGACCCAGCAAGCGCTGGGAAGATCCAAGGGCCTTCAATGTCGAGTTCCTGACCCGCACGTAAAACCGTGTAAGTGGTTCGCTCTGTTGGCTCTAGCGACCCCCTCAGTTCTTGAAACTCCTCGGTTGGGGGAACCAATGTGCCATTAACAGCGAGGATGACATCTCCCGAGGCCAACTCCTGAACATCGGAGGGCACTGGCCGCAACGCGTCGATCGAAATCGGGTCACTGGCGACGCCGCGTACCATGAGCAAAGCGGCGAACACCAAAAACGAGAGAATAAAGTTGAAAACGGGTCCAGCCAGCACAGTCAATGTCCGAGCCCAAAGCGGCGCGCCATGCATGGTTGCGCGCCTTTCTTCAGGCGTTAGCCCTTCCATTGCATCATCGTCTTTGGCTGATGCTGCGTTGCCGTCGCCTCTGAATTTGACGAAGCCGCCAAATGGCAGTGCCGCAATCTGCCAGCTGGTCCCGTGTCTATCTTTTCGAGAAACTAAAACCGGACCAAAACCGACAGAAAAGACATCTGCTTTGATCCCGGTCCAGCGACCGACGATGTAATGCCCATATTCGTGTATGGCGACGATAATGGACAGAGCCACAACAAAAGCGATTATCGTGAATGCAAAACTTCCAAACGTGGGAATGAGACTGGCCAGATCCATATGCTACCTGCGTTGCCTTTCCTGAACAGACTCTGACGCATAGCGCCGCGCCGATCTGTCTGCTTCTTGAACCGTATCTAGTGTAATAGAGGCCAAACCGAGACCCTCACCTGACATAATTTCGATCACATCTGCGACAACAGCGGCCATATCAAGGAATCCGATCTTTCCGGCGATAAACCCATCCAGCGCCGTTTCCTTGGCCGCATTGAACACGGCTCCGGCAAGACCACCCTCTTCCATGACCCAACGCGCTTGGGAAAGCGCAGGATAACGGCCTTCATCCGCCTCAAGAAACGTGAACTTGCCAATCTCTACCAGGTTCAACCGCTCTACTGGCAAGGCTTTCCGATCCGGCCAATGCAGAGCATAACCGATTGCATGCCGCATATCTGGCGGCCCAACATGAGCCATAAGCGCACCATCGGTAAAACCAACCAACGCATGAATGAGACTTTCAGGATGGACGACTGCTTCTATGCGGCTAGGCTCAATGTCAAAAAACTCATGTGTTTCAATAAGCTCCATGGCTTTATTAAACAATGTAGCGCTATCAATCGTGATCCGTTGGCCCATGTCCCAGTTTGGATGCAAAGACGCTTCAGCAGGAGTGGCCGAAGCTAGCCTTTCCGTAGGCCAATCTCGAAACGCACCACCCGAGGCTGTAATTATGACGCGCTCGACCGCAGAAATATCCTCACCAACCAAAGCTTGAAATACCGCTGAATGTTCACTGTCGACCGGAAGAATGCGCGCGCCATGATCATTCGCAGTTTTTTTGAGAAGAGTGCCCGCAGTAACCAAACTTTCTTTGTTTGCAAGCGCGAGGGTGCCGCCTTGCTCAAGCGCCTTCAAACCGGGTGCGAGGCCAGCTGCCCCCACAATGGATGACATTATCCAATCGGAAGGCATATCTGCCATTTCCAGAAGGGCCGTCGAGCCTGCCGCTACAGCTATATCGCTATCGGAAAGAGCATCCTTCAATTCGTCAAAGCCGTCATCGTAAGCAGTTACAGCTATCTTGGCATTTAGGCTCTTCGCTTGCGCCGCGAGTTTGGAGATGTTTCGCCCGCCACTTAGTGCGACAACCTCGTAGTCGCTCTGGTTTCGCTCGATCAGATCAACAGTATTGCAACCAATTGATCCCGTTGAGCCAAATATCGAAACTCGACGCATCAGTGTGGCACCGCGGCCGGTGGGGACGCCAGGACTGCGTCAATCACCAGCAAGAAAATCGACGCGCCCAGCATTCCGTCAAAACGGTCAAACATACCGCCATGTCCCGGCATGATATTGGAACTGTCTTTGACTCCCATGCGCCTCTTTAAGGCAGATTCGGATACATCCCCAAGCTGAGATGCCATTGAAATCGCTATGGAAATACCAACAAGCTCCAGACCAGCCGCACCCTTCGATACATAGGCAAATCCGATAAGTGCGGCACCAATCCACCCGGCCACTGTTCCCGACCAAGTCTTTTTGGGACTGACCCGAGGCCAAAATTTCGGGCCCCCGATAAACCGGCCTGCGAAATACCCAAGGATATCTGTGGCTATGACCACCAATGCGAGCCAAGCCATCCAGCCAAAGCCAAAATCATCGCGCAATGTGGTCAAGCCGTAACCAGCAACCAATATTGCGGCGCAATAGATTGCGTAGGTGTACTTGTGATGCTCAAGACGCCCGACCCCGAGCATTGCAGGCAAAAGAAGAAGTGGCAAAGCAATACCGGCCGGCAGCTCCATGGCGGCCAATAGAGCGAGTGCTGAAGCGACCGAGATTGGGATGCTATCGCTCGCCGCCCCTATCATGCGGAGCAGTTCCCAAATCATAATGCCACAGACGATTGAGATAAGGACGTGGAATGGAAACCCTCCAACCCACATCAACCAAAGGCCCACGCCGGCTGCCAGGCCACCAGATACTAAACGCTGCCCCAGATCACTCCATTGTCCCCCCCCAGCTTGGGTCATCCAGGCACGGCTCCGTATCGCCGTTCACGGGTGGTAAAGCCTGCAAGCACTTTAGCGAATTCGTCGCGCGTGAAGTCCGGCCACAAAGTGTCGACAAACTCGTATTCAGAATATGCCGATTGCCATAGTAAAAAGTTCGAAATGCGCGCCTCGCCGCTGGTGCGAATAACGAGGTCGGGATCTGGAAGGACGTATGTATCCAGCCTGCGCGCCAGCGTTTCCGCATCGACTGTCTCAGGGTCCAGCTTGCCGTCGGCGACCTCGCGACAAAGACGCTTCGTTGCGCGCGCAACTTCATCGCGTCCCCCATAATTCAAAGCCACGGTCAGATGAACTAGATCGTTATCCGCGGTCAGCAGCTCAAGTTCGTCCATGAGCGCCACAAGCGTATGATCGAGCTTCATTCGATCACCAATGAACCGCACTCTCACGCCAGCTTCGATCAACTGTTTGGTTTCGCTCATCAAATACCGTTTGAAAAGCTTCATGAGGCCAGACACTTCCGTCTGCGTGCGCTTCCAATTCTCAGTTGAAAAGGCGAATATCGTCAAATACCTCACGCCCAAGTCGGGGCAAGCTTCGACGATCTCTCTTACTCTCAGTGCGCCAGCATGGTGTCCGAATAGACGCGGCTTACCACGTGCCTGCGCCCATCTTCCGTTCCCGTCCATGATAATGGCAACATGCTCAGGTGTGGAATTCTTTGTTCTACCCAAAAAAGGCTCTCCTCGCGATTAACCCACCCCAATAAATATTTTTAGACCTGCATGATCTCTTCTTGTTTGGTTTCAAGAGCTGTATCGATTTTTGCAATGCCCTTATCCGTCAGTTCCTGAACGGCGGCCTCCCAGAACTTTTGGTCGTCCTCGGACATCCCATCAGATTTGCCCTTTTTGATCTGATCCATTCCGTCTTTGCGCACATTTCTTACGGCCACTCGGGCACTTTCGGCATACTGACCTGCAACTTTCGTCAGTTCGCGGCGCCGTTCTTCATTTAGCTCAGGGATGGGTAGGCGAATAATTGTTCCGTCCACAACTGGATTAATCCCCAGCCCGCTCTCGCGGATCGCTTTTTCTACCTTTGAGGTCAGCCCTTTATCCCAAACGTTGACGGTAATCATACGCGGCTCCGGCACATTAACGGTCCCGACTTGATTGATCGGTGTCATTGCGCCGTAAGCATCAACCATGACCGGCTCCAGCATCGAAGCCGATGCCCTGCCCGTCCGCAGAGACAAAAACTCCTGACGTAGCGCGTTCATTGCACCGTCCATGCGGCGCTCAAGGTCATCAAGATCAATTTCGATTTCGTCTGACATGCCTGTGCTCTTATCTTTTGTCGCGGCGATTGGTTAATTTAGTCTATATCCGCGATTAGTGAGTTTTGTATAGCCTCCGGGGCAATTGTGCCTGTGCAGGCTTTATGCAGGCGCATTAGCTTTCTTTTACGATTGTGTAGGTACCCTGGCCTGCAAGTATCCCTCGGAAGCCTCCGGGCTCATCCAGCGAAAAGACAATGATCGGCAGACCATTGTCACGGGCCAAAGCAATTGCCGACGCATCCATCACGCCCAGGTGCTGCGCCAGAACTTCGTCATAGGTGACTTTGTCGTACTTCTTGGCATCGGCGTGTTTGGCTGGATCTTTGTCATAAACCCCATCTACCTTCGTGCCTTTGAAGATAGCTTCACACGACATTTCGCTTGCCCGAAGTGTAGCGGCGGTGTCGGTCGTGAAGTATGGGTTGCCAGTTCCTGCTGCGAAAATACACACCCGCTTCTTCTCGAGGTGGCGAACTGCCCGTCGGCGAATGTATGGTTCGGCGACTTCATCCATTCGAATAGCCGAGATAACTCTTGTATGAATATTAAGCGCTTCAAGCGCTGACTGCATGGCCAGCGCATTCATCACAGTTGCCAGCATGCCCATATAGTCCGCGGTCGTCCGCTCCATCCCCTGTGCAGATCCCTGCAGTCCTCGGAAAATATTGCCACCACCGATGACCATGCAAATCTCGACACCCAACTCATGTACCGACTGCACTTCGGACGCAATTCTGGCGACTGTAGGCGGATGAAGACCGAACCCTTGATCTCCCATTAGGGCTTCGCCGGAAATCTTAAGCAGAACGCGCTTGTAGGAGGAGTTATTGACTTCGCTCGACATGGACGCATTCCTTTTCTTCTCAAACGCAGTTTTTGCGTTCCCGGCGAAAATGTCTGAAAACGTCGCAAGGTTCAACGCAGGAAGGTCACAAATCGCCAATGAATTGGATGGACCAGATATCAGAGTCGGTTCGGGCAGATGCGCCAATTTTGATTGCTGGTCCAACGGCAAGTGGCAAGTCGTCACTTGCACTTCATCTTGCCGAAAAATTCGCGCTGCCAGTTGTTAATGCCGACGCGATCCAAGTCTTTTCCGATTGGCGCATTTTGACGGCCCGCCCTTCCGATCAAGATGAACAACGAGCAACGCATCTCCTGTATGGCCACGTACCGGGCACCCAAAGTTACTCCGTTGGTGATTGGCTGCGCGAAGTCGAGCCAATTTTGGCGGCAGGCCCTTGCATCGTCGTTGGCGGAACCGGCTTGAACTTCTCTGCTTTGACCGAAGGATTAGCCGACATCCCAGAAACCTCCAAAGAAGTCAGGGCGCAAAGCGAGCAACTCCTTAGAGAGCACGGATTGAGCCAGCTGTTACTCGAAATCGATGATGAAACGAAGCAACGCATTGATTACAACAACCCAAGGCGGGTCCAAAGAGCTTGGGAAGTCCTAAAAGAAACGGGCCGCGGCCTCTCCCATTGGCAGGATGAAACCGGAGAAGCGATGTGCACATTGGACCCCCGGCAGGCATTCCTCATTGATGCGCCAAAAGATTGGCTCACACCGCGAATAGAACAGCGGTTCGATATGATGATCGACGAGGGTGTTGTTGAGGAAGCACGCGCAAACGCGGACGAGTGGAGCGAAGCTCTGCCTTCAGCAAAAGCTATCGGTGCCCGAGAGTTGATCGAGTTTGTTCAGGGCGAACTCGATAGCCAGGCCTTGAAAACAGCTATCTGCACGCAGACCCGCCAATACGCCAAGCGGCAGCGGACCTGGTTCCGAAAGCGAATGCGCAACTGGACTTGGATACAGCCTTTCTGAGACAAAAAACTGTTAGCGCTGACATTTTTGTGTCCAAACCACCCGAACAGGAGTTTTTGCGCTTTATTCTTCTGGTGCGCTTTGTCATATAGCCCGCGATGACAAACAGGATAGCTCTCGGACTTGGCTTGTTCCTCTGCGCACTGTTCGCCCTTAGTTTTTTATTCGGGCTCGAATTGCACATTTTGGCAGGGCGCAGACTTTTGGACCTGATCAACCTCGTTGCCTTCTGGCGCTAAACCTATCCGCCGCAAACAGGAGAAGACCCTTGGCAGTCAAAGTTGCAATCAACGGATTTGGACGGATCGGGCGCAATGTTCTTCGCGCTATCATTGAATCTGGTCGCACAGACATCGAAGTCGTTGCGATCAACGACCTCGGTCCGGTTGAAACAAACGCACACCTGCTTCGTTACGATAGCGTACACGGACGTTTTCCGGCGGATGTCAAAACGACCGAAACAACGATTGATGTAGGACGTGGCCCGATGGACGTGACCGCCATTCGTAACCCGGCAGATTTGCCGTGGGGTCATGTAGACATTGTGTTGGAATGCACGGGCATATTCACATCGAAAGAAAAGTGTCAGGCCCATCTTGAGAATGGCTCGTCTCGTGTCCTTATCTCTGCCCCAGGCACCGATGCGGACAAAACAATTGTCTTCGGCGTAAACGACGAGACGCTTACGTCTGAAGACATTGTTGTGTCCAACGCGTCCTGTACAACAAACTGCCTGAGCCCGGTTGCCAAAGTGTTGAACGACACCATTGGCATCAACAAGGGCTTCATGACCACCATTCACAGCTACACAGGCGATCAGCCAACACTGGATACGATGCACAAGGATCTGTATCGCGCCCGTGCCGCGGCGCTCAACATGATTCCAACATCTACAGGTGCCGCAAAAGCCGTTGGTCTTGTTCTGCCTGAACTTGCTGGCAAGTTGGACGGTGTCGCAATCCGGGTCCCAACGCCAAACGTTTCGGTTGTAGACCTTACCTTCGAAGCAAGTCGCGCAACATCAGTTGAAGAAGTGAACGCTGCTATTAAAGCTGCAGCAGAAGGCCCCTTGAAAGGCGTCCTTGGCTACACCGAAGAGAAACTCGTATCGGGTGACTTCAATCACGACCCACATTCATCCGTGTTCCACATGGACCAAACCAAAGTCATGGAAGGCACAATGGTCCGTATCCTGACTTGGTATGACAATGAATGGGGCTTCTCCAATCGCATGAGCGACACAGCAGTCGCTATGGGCAAGCTAATCTAAAGCTAAAAAGATACCTCCGATTAGCCTCGCACTTCGGTGCGGGGCTTTTTTGTGCGTGTCGTTGAGAGGCTTTAACTGGCTAAGACAAAAAAACGCCCGCACAAGGCGGGCGTTAAGTTATTGAGGCAGGTTTCATACAGGCAAGAAACCTATCGAGCAGTAAGTCCTTTATACGCAACGATTTGCCGGTGGCCAAGCTAAAAGTTTGAAAAGGCTGAAAAGCCCGCTTAGGCTCAAAACCAAAGAACATAAGGGAGCAGAAGGATTGTCGCCAAAATGCGTATGAACTTTTTCGCAGCATTCGGAATAGCCGTAGCAATCTCAGGCTATTCGGCAACCGCAGAACCAAAGCATGCCATAGCTATGTATGGCGAGCCTGCACTCCCACCTGATTTTGTGTCTCAGCCCCATGTGAACCCGGATGCACCTAAAGGCGGTTCCATCGTTCAGGGCGAGGTTGGCAGCTTCGATTCTCTCAATCCACACATCAGAAAAGGCCGAGTCCCGTGGCAATTGCGTTTTTTGGCATATGAGAGCCTTTTAGGTCGCAGTTACGCCGAACCATTCACTCTTTACGGGCTATTAGCCGAATCGGTTGAAGTGCCAGAAGACAGGTCTTGGGTCGAATTCACGCTTAACCCGAATGCAGAATTCTCCGATGGAACGCCGGTCACCGTAGAAGACGTTCTTTGGTCGTTCGAAACGCTTGGAACGGTCGGTCATCCGCGCTACGCAAGCACTTGGGCAAAAGTCGAAAGCTCTGAGATCGTCGGAGAACGTACTGTACGATTTACCTTCAACACTGAAGACGACGAGCTACCGCTCATCATGGGCCTGCGTCCCATCCTGAAAAAGGCGCAATGGGAAGGCAAAGATTTTACCGAGAGCGGTCTGGACGACATCCCAATTTCGTCCTCGCCTTACGTTGTGACCGATTTCGAGCCCGGTCGCTTCGTCCTTTTGGAGCGAAATGAAAACTACTGGGGAGAAGACATTCCTTTCCGCCGAGGAACAAACAATCTCGACCAAATTCGGATGGAGTTCTTTTCCGACGGCACCGCAATGTTCGAAGCTTTCAAGGGCGGCATTCTGAACACCATGCGGGAAACCAACGTTCAGAAATGGGAATCTCAATACGATTTCCCCGCCATTCAATCCGGCGACATCGTGAAATCGATCATCCCTCACCAAAGACCTTCCGGGATTATCGGCTTGGCTTTTAATACGCGCCGTCCAGTTTTCGAAGACTGGCGCGTGCGAGAGGCACTTATCACCGCGTTCAATTTCGAGTTCATAAACTCGACGATCAACGGTGACCCACAGCCAAGGATCACGTCTCCTTTCAGCAACTCAGTCTTTTCCATGGATCCGGGTCCAGCCACCGGCAGGGTCTTGGAAATTCTGGAGCCCCTTGCCGATGATCTTCTGCCGGGTGCCATTGACGGGTACGCGCTTCCGGTCGGTGACGGCACAGAAAGGAACCGGGCAAATATTCGCAAAGCGCTGTCCATCCTCGATGAAGCCGGTTGGTCCATTCAAGATGGCGTATTGAGAAATACCGATGGCGATGCGTTTGAATTCGAGATTTTGCTCAGGTCTGGCGCATCCGAACCCCAGCAGATTGTCGATCTGTACGCGTCGGCTCTTCAAAGGCTGGGCATCAACCCGACGATCACGACAATCGACAGCGCCGAGTATACTGAACGCACCAACACCTTTGATTTCGATATGACCTGGTACCAACGCGGTGTTCCTTCTCTGTCCCCGGGCAACGAGCAATTCTTGTATTGGGGAAGCGAAGCAGCGGACGTCGAAGGCAGCCGAAACTGGGCTGGCATTCAGAGCCCTGCCGTCGACGCTATTATTTCGCAACTGCTGGTATCGGAATCGACCGACGACTATCGCGCGGCAGTTAAGGCCTTGGATCGCACCTTGATCTCGGGTCGATATATCGTCCCTATCTGGCACCAGCCCATCGCACGTCTTGCCCACGTGAAGGAGCTTCGGTATTCAGACACCCTACCAATGTACGGAGACTGGATCGGATTTCAGCCCGACGTCTGGTGGTATGAGGAGTGAGACAGAATGAAGAAAATAGCACTTCTGGCAGCAGCAGTTTTGGCTCTGGCCGCTTGCAACACGATTGAAGGTTTTGGCCAAGACGTGTCCGCGGGCGCTCGCGCTGTTGATCAGGCTTTCTAACAAAAGATGCCGGGCCTCGCGCCCGGTATTCTGCTTTGGGTCTGTACTCCCATCTGGCACCTTCAAGGCAACAGCTGACTGTTACAAAACCTTCACTTGTTCGTCGCCTAATACCGAGTAGACCAGCAAAAAACGGGGTTGGTCATGCGGATTGCGCTCAACGGGTTTGGTCGTATTGGGAAACTTGTTCTTCGGGACTTGATCGAAACAGGCGTGAATGCCGAGATCGCGCTCCTCAACGAGCCGTTTGGAGAGCTTGAACAACACGCTCTCCTCCTCGAATTCGACACAGTACACGGTCGCTGGGACGCTGACATTTCAGCCGAAATCGAAAACAGCCGGCTCAACGTGGGCAGCACTTCAATTGAGGTCACCACACACAAGTCAATTAAAGACCTGCCATTGTCTCGGATGGGGATCGATCTCGTCGTCGATTGCACGGGAATTCATAAATCGAAAGTCAAGCTCGCTCCTTACTACGCCGCTGGCGTGAAGAAGGTCATCGTCTCCGCCCCTGTTAAAGACGATGACGCGCTCAACTTGGTCTTCGGCGTCAACAGCGACCTTTACGTTCCGGAAAAGCACGATCTTGTCACAGCCGCGTCGTGCACAACGAATTGCCTCGCGCCTGTGGTGAAGGTGATCCACGAAGAACTTGGCATCAAACACGGTTCAATCACGACTATCCACGATGTCACCAACACTCAAACGATCGTCGACAAGCCGCACAAGGACGCGCGCCGCGCTCGATCAGCACTGAATTCACTGATCCCGACGTCCACAGGTTCAGCATCCGCGATCACGCTGATATACCCTGAACTCAAAGGCCGCCTAAACGGACTGGCCGTTCGCGTCCCGCTCCTGAACGCATCGCTGACGGATTGCGTGTTCGAAGTGGATGAGCCCACGACAGCCGAAGAAGTGAACGATATGTTCAGAACCTGGTCAGAGGGCCAATTGACTGGAATCCTCGGATACGAAACCCGACCTTTGGTATCGGCGGATTTCGTCAATGATCGACGATCGTCCATAATCGATGCGCAATCGACAATGGTCATCAACGGAACCCAGGTGAAGGTCTACGCGTGGTACGATAACGAATGGGGCTACGCGTGCCGCCTTGCAGACATCGTGAGAATGGTCACGGAAAAGATGTAACAAAATCTATGAATGAGGGATTAAAAGCCTACGCTACAGTCACCATTGGTTACTGGGCCTTCATGCTAACCGACGGCGCCCTGCGCATGTTGGTGCTCCTTCACTTCCATACACTTGGTTATTCACCCATTCAGTTGGCCTATCTGTTCCTTGTCTACGAGTTTATGGGCATCGTCACCAACCTCTCAGCGGGATGGCTCGCTGTTAGGTTCGGATTGACCTCGACCCTTTACGCTGGGCTCGCTCTTCAAGTCCTCGCGCTTCTGCTACTGACACAAATCGACTCAGGTTGGAGCGACGCATTCTCCGTCATTTTTGTCATGTTCGTCCAAGGACTTTCCGGTGTCGCCAAAGACTTGTCAAAGATGTCAGCGAAGAGCGCCGTAAAAGTATTGGCCCCAGAAAAGGAAGGAGCACTTTTTAAGTGGGTCGCGGTTCTGACCGGATCAAAAAACGCCGTCAAGGGGCTTGGTTTCTTGCTAGGTGCCGGGTTGTTGGCCACGCTTGGCTTCCAAGTTTCCCTTTTGGCCATGGCCAGTATTTTGTTCCTTGTGCTGGTGACGACATTCACTTGGATGCCCTCTGGCCTACCAGGAGCGATTAAGGGAACAAAGTTCAGCGCTGTACTGTCAAAGAATGCTCACATCAATCGACTCTCGCTGGCGCGCGCGCTTCTTTTTGGAACGCGTGACACATGGTTCGTCGTGGGCATTCCCATCTTCTTTTATTCGGTGCTGTCGGATGGTTCGCCGGAAAGTGCGCGTCGCGCGTTTTTTATGATTGGCACATTCATGGCGCTTTGGATCATCGGGTATGGCGCCATCCAGGCGGGGGCTCCGCGTATCCTCAAAAATACTACGAAAAGTACCGACGAAACCGTCGCGGCCGCTCGATTTTGGATTGGGGTGCTCAGCTTCATTCCAATTGGCTTGGGAGTCGCTTCCTGGATTTCGGTTCCGGGGCTCGTTCCGATCGTTGTCATCGGGCTTCTTCTCTTTGGCGCTGTCTTCGCGCTGAATTCGTCCCTGCACTCCTACCTTATCCTTGCGCTTACGGACAAAGACCGGGTCACCCTGGACGTAGGGTTCTACTACATGGCAAACGCCGCTGGCCGCCTGATCGGCACACTGCTTTCGGGTCTCAGTTTTCAGCTCGGCGGCCTCCCTTTCTGCCTGGCAACGGCGGGCATTCTCGCACTCTTCGGGTACGCCGCAACGCATTCACTCTGGAAATCTTTAAAGAATGAACCATCTCCATCTTAAGCTGCTGTTAAACAGAGCCCGGCAGTCTGAAGCGAGCAATGGAGATGAAATGACGACCACCTTTCAAAACCTTTCCGGCTTGGGGGCGCTAGGCGGCCTAAAGGTCGTTTTTCCACGCGCGGACGCAACGATAGTTTCTGCACTTGCCACTCAAAAATCGCCACTCACGACTTACTTGGCAGAAGCCCACGAACTAACGAAGGCGGAAGTTGAAGAGGCAATAGAGGCGTTCTTCGGCAGTGCCAGCGCAGAGAATCAATTGAGTGCGTAGCGCGTCAATTTCCGCCTGACAGCTGAGTTACCCATAAAATCGTAGCGTCCTCATGACTGGTCGAAACGACGTTATGCCCCATAGCGGCGTCGTAATATGCGCTGTCTCCGCGCCGCATATCAACGGGTTCATAAAACTCGGTGTATAGCCGGATCGTTCCCGTCAGTACGTAAAGAAACTCTTCTCCGTCGTGTCGTACCCACCCATCAAACTCGTCCATTGATCGCGCACGGATGCGCGCGCGATACGGCAACATACCTTTCTTTGTTAAGGTGCCACTGAGCAGTTCGTGCTCATACGTGGCGGTCGCTAAACTCTGCCCTTCACCGGAAATCGTGACTGCCATACGCCCCATTACCTGATCGCGGGCCGGCGATGTGAACAGTTGTGGCACAGAAATCTTCAACCCGACCGCCAGCTTTTTCAGAGCATCATAGGTCGGCGACATCTGGCCATTTTCGATCTTGGATAGCGTCGAGCGTGCCAGGCCAGCCTGTTTGGCTGCTTGCTCCAATGTCCAACCGCGCGACTTTCGTAGGTCACGGACGCGGCTGCCCAGATCCAATGGAACCGGGTCTGGGTCGCTGTTGTCGTTGGCTCCGCGCGCTAGCTGGAGAACAATGGGCACATCTTTTTCCGTCATGGCCAGCGTAATAGTTCTTGTATGACACTCATTCAATCTTGGACAACCCAATCATTCGACTTGCGTGCGATCTCCGAGCCTGCGAAACACCCCGGATGGTTAAGCTCGACATCTTATCGGATCCGATTTGTCCCTGGTGCTACATTGGAAAGGCCAACCTTGATCGCGCTCTATCACAGCGCCCAGACCATGAACTGGCGATCGAATGGCACCCGTTTCAATTGAACCCTGACATGCCCGACGAAGGCATGGATCGGCGCACCTATCTTGAAACCAAATTTGGCGGTAAGGAGCGCGCCGTTACGGTTTACGCGCAGATTGAGCAGGCGGCAAAGGACGCCGGTCTGGACGTGGATTTCGGCGCCATCAAGCGCACACCGAATACGATCAACGCCCATCGGCTTATCCATTGGGCGGGCGTCGAAGGGCGTCAAACAGCCGTCGTATCGCGCCTGTTCAAGGCCTATTTTGAACAGGGCCAAGATATCGGAGATCGCGATGTTCTCTTAGATATCGCCGAAGGCGTGGGTCTTGACCGAGCGATGACGGAGCGACTTCTGAACTCAGATGCTGATGTTGAGGACATTCGTGCGCGCGACGCGCACACCCGTGAACGCGGAGTGACAGGTGTTCCCACATTTGTTGTGGCCAACCAACATGTGGTGCCAGGCGCACAACCAACAGAACTGTGGCTGCAGGTTATAGACGAGTTGATTGGTCAGGGCGAAGACACCAGCCAAACCGATGGCTGAACAAAAATCAGTCAGAGTTTCGACGGCGGAATTAGTCGCCATTCTAGCCATGCTTATGGCAACGACAGCGTTTTCAATCGATGCGATGCTGCCAGTCCTGCCCGACATAGCGAGCGACGTGTCAGCCGAGAACCCAAACAAAGTCCAGCTTGTCGTTGCCACCTTTCTGATCGGAATGGGGGTAGGAACGCTTTTTACAGGTCCATTGAGCGATGCCTACGGGCGTCGTTCCATCGCACTTGGTGGAGCTGTGATCTACTGCTTGGCGGCCATTTGTGCGGCGCTTGCGCCAAATGTCGAGACACTCTTGGTTGCAAGACTTGTTCAGGGATTGGGAGCAGCAGGCCCAAGAGTGATCGCCTTGGCATTAACACGAGACCTTTTTTCAGGTCGGGAGATGGCGCGGGTTATCAGCCTTGTCATGATGGTCTTTGCCCTTGTTCCAGTGATTGCACCTACTCTGGGAGCTGGCATCGCCTGGATGTTCGGATGGCGAATGATCTTCGTTTCTTTTGTCGTCTTTTCCGTGATCTCTGTTTCATGGCTATGGCTACGGCAGCCGGAAACTCTTCCTATTGAAAAACGACGGCCATTTAGGCTTACTGAGATACTGTCCGGCATCAGGGAAATTGTTTCGTACAAACAAGTGGTTCTCACCACTACGGCGCAGTCTTTGCTCTACGCAATGCTGTTTGTAGCTCTTATGACGTCACAACCGATCTTCGAGCAGGTCTTTGGTCGTGGACCAAGTTTTCCTCTTTGGTTCGGACTGTGCGCGGCAATATCTGCCAGCGCCAGCTTGATAAATGCGGCCATTGTGATCCGCCTTGGTATGCGGACAGTTGTCCTCCGATCTCTAGCTGTCCAAAT
>CAZMRS010000003.1:0-21845 GCA_964568435.1 uncultured Boseongicola sp.
CAGCGCGGCCACCGACGAGGCATGGCACAGGCGCGTGCAGTGATCGACGTTGTTGTGTCCAAAGCCTTGGCGGATGAATTTCTGGAAGAGATAGGCCTCTTCGTTGGTGCATTTGGCGGAGCCAAAGCCGGCAACTTCGCGACCGCGGTCTTTCAATCCCCCTGCGGCAAAGTCGAGCGCCTCTTCCCACGACGCTTCGCGGAAGTGCGTCAGGACGTTCCCGGGGTCTACGTTCAGCCCTTTTGCTGGTGCATCGTCGCGGCGGATTAACGGTTTGGTCAGGCGATGGGGGTGGTGAATGTAGTCGAACCCAAAGCGGCCTTTGACGCAGAGGCGACCTTCGTTGGCGGGACCATTAATACCTTCAACGTATTTGACTTTGCCGTCTTTGACTTTGAGCGAGACTTGGCAACCGACACCGCAGAAGGGGCAAATGGATTTCACTTCGTCGTCAAAATCTTTGCTGTCACCTGCGCCCGCGCCTTCGGTGACCGTTGCCGGCATTAATGCGCCTGTTGGGCAGGCCTGAACGCATTCACCGCATGCGACACAAGTAGACGCCCCCATCGGGTCGTCGAAGTCGAAGACCGGATAGGCGTCGTGGCCGCGTCCGGCCATGCCGATCACGTCATTTACTTGAACTTCGCGGCACGCACGCACGCAAAGACCGCATTGGATGCAGGCGTCCAGGTTGACGCTCATTGCAACGTGGCTGTCATCCAAGAGTGGGATGCGACCATCTTCCAGTTTGGGGAAGCGGCTTTCTTCGACACCTTGCGCGTCAGCCATATCCCAAAAGTGACTGGATTTATCATGTGCTGCGTCACGTTCGGGCTGATCTGCTGCCAGCATTTCGATGACCATCTTGCGCGCTTGCTTCTCGCGCGCGCCGTCGGTTGTGACAACCATGCCTTCAGTTGGAGTGCGAATGCAGGAGGCGGCTAAGTTGCGTTCCCCATCAATGGAAACCATACACGCACGACAGTTGCCGTCGGAGCGATAGCCAGGCGCGTCCTTGTGGCAAAGATGTGGGATCGTTGTCCCATGACGTTTGGCCACTTCCCAGATTGTCTCATCTGCGTCGGCTTGGACGGACTGACCATCCAAATTGAACGTGATCTTGTCGCACATCGAAAAAGGCTCCCTTTGGAGACAGTTTAGATCATCGTAACCGTCTGAGAAACGGCTCAAAGACGACAGAGGCAGTTGAAAATACGTCGTCCCTAGAAACGCGTGGATCACATCGGAAACAAGATCAGAATTCTGAAGGTTCTGGGCAAGAGTTATGACGAGACCAATTGGCAAGAGACAGGCGATCCGATATCGGCCATGAGAAAGGAGACGTCATGGGCGAAATCATACTTGTGCGGCATGGGCAGGCGAATTCGGCGGCGACGACTGAAGACGATTATGATCGTCTGAGCGCTCTGGGACACCAGCAGGCCAACTTGCTCGGAGAATGGATGCGCGCGCATGACTACGCATTTGACCACATTGTATCCGGAACGCTCCGCCGCCATCGCGAGACTGTCGGTGGCATGGGGTGGTCGGCGGATGAAGATGCGCGTCTGAATGAGATCGACTACTTCCGCCTTACTGACGAGATGCACACTGTGAAAGGCGAGCCTATGCCGACGCAGGAAACCTTCAGCGATCACATGCCCAAAGTATTCGCGGCTTGGCAGCGTGCGGAGATCGAAGGTCAGGAAAGTTACGAGAACTTTGAAACGCGAGTAGCGGACCTTTTGAACGATGCGGCGACACCTGGTCGGCGTGTGCTTTGCGTGACGTCCGGTGGGGTTATTGGAATGATGTTAAGGCACATTCTCGGGCTTGACCTTTTGCGGATGAGCCACGTGATGCTTCCGATTTGGAACACTTCGGTTCATCGGCTGACCGTTCGTGACAACAGGACTTTTCTAGCTGGCTTCAATGCTATTCCTCATCTCGATCACCCGGAACTCGCGGCTGCACGAACGCATTTTTAGAAGGACTGACTGAATGCTTAAGCTTTACTGGGCCCCGGGATCGGTTGCGTCAGCCAGTGCTATCGCGCTGAATGAAGGGAATGTGCATTGGGAAAATGTGCGGCTGGACTTTCGGAGTGGGGGTCAAAAGTCGCCGGAGTATCTTCAGATCAATCCAAGGGGGAGAGTGCCTGCACTAGCGACGCCGGGCGGGATCATCACCGAAACTGGGGCCATTCTTGAGTATCTGGCAGCAACGGCAGTTCCCGGATTGGTACCTGCCGATCCCCTTCACGCCGCACGAATGCGCGAGGTCATGTATTACTTGGCATCCACTATGCACGTGAACCACGCCCACAAGGGGCGCGGGTCGCGCTGGGCGGATAATGAGGCTTCCCTGGAAGATATGAAGGCAAAGGTGCCAGAAACGATGACGGCGAGCTGCGCCTTCATTGAGTCTTTGATCGAAGGCCCCTTCCTTTTTGGAAATGACGTGACACTGGCTGATATTTGGCTGTTCACGATCTCGACCTGGTTAGAAGGCGACGGCGTTGACGTTGCACAGTTCGTCAAGCTTTTGGCGTTGCGAGATGCTATGTATGCGAGGCCATCCGTTCGGCGCGTTCAGGAAATGGGAATGTTGGGATGACCCACTTTTGGGTTCGAGAAGAGGCCCGCGCGAACGAAGCGCGTGTCGGTGTGACACCAGAGGGTGTGGCTCAGCTGATGGCTCAAGGGCATCAAGTCAGTGTTGAGAACGACCCGACGCGAGCGATTGGCATCGCAGGATATAAAGATACCGGTGCAGAGATTGTTGATGCCGGGAGTTGGACGGTGGCGCCCCAGGACGCGGTGATCTGCGGCTTGAAGGAGTTGCCAGATGATGGAACGCCTTTGAGGCATCGACACATCATGTTCGGACATGCCTACAAGGGTCAGGCCGAAGGCGCGGTTTTGCTTGAGCGATTCAAGCAAGGTGGCGGGACGCTTTTTGATCTCGAGTATCTTACCAATCCAGACGGGCGGCGGGTGGCCGCATTTGGTGTTTGGGCCGGGTTTGCGGGTGCGGCAGTTTCGCTTCAAGCTTGGGGCGCGCAGCAAAGGGGTGAGGCTTGCCCGCCGGGACGCGTCTATCAATCATCGGATGAGATGACGAGCGTCGTGGGTGATGAGCTCGATGGGGGGACGCCGACGGTCATCATCATTGGTGCATTGGGTCGGGTCGGCAGTGGAGCGCGGGATCTGTGCAAGCGTCTTGGTCTGACTGTCACAGAATGGGACATTGCCGAAACAGCATCCGGTGGCCCATTCCCGGAAATCTTGGACCATGATGTTTTTCTGAACTGCATTCTTGCGAGCCCAGGCGTGCCCGTGTTCGTGCCTGCCAGCGCGTTAAAGGCAAAGCGTCGCCTAAGCGTTATTGGCGATATTGCGTGTGACCCTTCGAGCGACTTTTCACCGATCAAAGTCTACGACAGCGTGACGACATGGGACGCTCCGGTTTTCACGGCTTGTGACGATCCAGCGCTACAAGTCATGGCGATCGATAACTTACCGTCCATGCTTCCGGCCGAAGCATCAGAGGATTTCGCAGGGCAACTGTTGCCGCACATTTTGACCTTTGATGCGGATCCGGATGGTGTTTGGGGTCGAGCTGAAGCGGTCTTTCGCCAACACCTTTAGTGGGCGTCACGTAGCGCTGACTTTTTTCAATGTATTTTAGACGTCAAGTTTGGCGATGGGCGTCCTCGTCTCCAGCGGTTGTGGTTACCCGAATTCCAACCCCAACATTTGGAATTTGTTTCGTAGACAATTCTAAAATTGCCGCAGGATTGGATACGTAATGACCCGCCCGCGCCACATTATGGGCAAATTCTGCCGATAGCTCTGTTCAGGTCGCAGCAGTCAGAAGGCGACTTTGGAGCGGTCTAATCACCGTGCAAAGCCCTGAAAACTCTGACGAAGAGAGCGGCAAGAATTTGGGTGTAAGATGAACGCAGGGCAACAAAACTACGATCCAGGGCTCTCTGAGAGCTTCGCGGATGCGTTAAAGCCCGGCACGGAGTTGCTGCACGGCCAGTTCAGGATTGAAAAGTTCCTGAATGCTGGCGGTTTTGGCATGACCTATCTCGCCCGCGACAGCCTGGATCGGATTGTCGTTATCAAAGAATGTTTCCCGTCTTCGATGTGCTGCCGGAACAACGGCAGCGTGATGGCGCGCTCGCGCCAGCATCAGGCGGAATTTGACGCGGTGGTGAAGCACTTCGGTGCCGAGGCACGCCGTCTGTCGAAACTGCAGCATCCCCACATCGTGGGTATCCACCAGGTCTTTGAGGACAACCAGACCGCCTATATGGCACTGGACTTTGTCCGCGGTCGTGATCTGCTCGACACGATCGAAGACCCCCGGATGAAGTTGCACCCTCGCGATGTGAAAGACATCCTTCTCAAGTGTCTTGAGGCCGTTCACTACATTCACACGAACGACGTGTTGCACCGTGACATCTCGCCGGACAACATTCTGATCGACGGCAAGGGCAACCCTGTTCTGATCGACTTTGGTGCGGCGAAAGAGGAAGCGACACGTGCGTCGCGTGCTCTGTCGGCTTTGCACGTTGTGAAAGACGGTTACAGCCCGCACGAATTCTACATTGCCGGATCGACGCAAGATGCGTCGTCTGACCTGTACTCACTGGGTGCTACGTTCTACCACGTTCTGACCGGTATGGCCCCGCCGGATGCGCAGGCACGCGTCAGCGCGATTGCCGCCGACCGACCCGACCCCTATCGTCCGGTGACCGGCAAGTTCCCGCAGTTTGAGGATGCGTTCCTTCACGCTGTGGACAAGGCGCTGAGTGTCTTCCCACCTGATCGCATTCAGACAGCTCGCGAATGGATGGAGCTTGTCGATACCGAGAGACGTCGTTCGGCTGCCCTCCAGCAGGCCGAGCTTGATCGTCAGATCGAACTTTCGATTTCGCGTCTTGTTCAGGAAACGAACAAAGCTGTGGAAGAAGACATCAAAGAACACGAGGCCAAGTCAAAGGCCGAGAAGAAGGAAGCACAACGGCTACAGAAGTTGGCCGAAGAACAAGCTCGCCAGCGCAAGAAGACGTTGGACGAGCTGGCATTGCTCGACGATCAGGTTTTCTACGAAGAGCAAAGCCGGAACTTAGAAGAAGCGGCACGGCGTTCTGCAATGGGCGTTGGGCCAGGCGAGGTGGTTCGAAAGAAGAAGCGATCGATTTTGAGCCGACTACTTCCATTTGGGCTGCTGCGCGGAACATTCCGTGGCAACGGTCCATCGGACTATCTCTAGAGAGGCAGAACCATGAAATTATTCAAGAATATCATGTCGAGAAAGCCTGACGCAGACGAGGCGATGGGCAAGATGGACCTGGAGATGGACGTAGAACCTCTTCGCCGTCGCAGCGAGCCGCTTGCCGACGACAGTGGTCGCGTGAATTCCAGCCGCCGCACAGCCGACTTTGATGATCCGCTTTATGCAGATCGTTCCCAGCCAACCTATCCCCGTGACGAAGAACCGGAAGAGGTCGAGGGTGCCGGATGGGGAGCCGCCGATTGGGATGACGGCAACGATTGGGACGATGATGATGACTGGGGCGAAGAAGATGATGCCGCAGACAGCGCGGACAAATCCGTACTTGTCGGTGAGATCCGTGGTGCTGTCAGCTCAATGAGTCATGTGGCTCCAGACGACCCGTTTGGAGGCGAAGACGACCTTGGCTCGGACGATTTCCCTGCCAACAGGTGGGCAAATGACGAGGACTTTGGACGCAAAGCGATCGCGCGGAGCCAATTGGGTTCGCAGGTCGATGGTGCAGAAGATCGCCTGCTGCGCGAGGCCAACACCAAAATGGTGGATAGCGAGAGTTCTCGCCGCAGATCCGCAATGGCTCATTTGAAAGCAGCGGCTCAAGCGACGAAAGCGGACCGCGTTTTGAAGCACGTCGCTGAGCGTGATCCGACAGCGGATCCTGAAGAGCAGAGCCCATATCGTGATGATCTTGCGAAAGTTGTGAGACCGCGGTCGGACAGCCGCCCGATCAGCCGGCCAGTAAGTCGTCCACGTACGGAACCTGCACCTTGGGATCAGGGTGTCGCTGACGAGGACGCAGCTTTGTTCGCCGCCGGTGACGAGACCGATCAAGCTTCTGGCGCAACCGAAGGCTTCGAAGAGGAGCACGAAGAACACATGATGAATGTACCTGACGATCTCAGTGCTGCTGATTTTACGGATGATAGCAGCTTCGGAGACGAGCCATCTGCCTTCGCCGACATGGATGACGAAGTTGCATCCGAGTGGGGCAACCGCTTTGCAACTGATGATGAGGCTGTCGAGCAATCGGCCTTTTCAGAAGAGACGCCAGAGCCAGAAAACGCATTTGCCGATGATGAGGATGACGGCTTCGACTTTGACGACGTCGATGATGAAGACGGTCCAGTCGCAAGCAGCGTGGTATCTGAAGTGGTTGCATCTGCGAATGCACCGGAAGAAGAGCCGGAGGGCGCTGTGGACGACGACTTCGTACGCAAACAGATCGCCGACATGTCGGGCGTTTCCGAGGCTGCGCCTGAAGTAGAGCAAGTGGGTGAGGCGGAAGGTTATGTGAATGTGGCTGCCGCAGTCTCTGGCCGTGCTGGTCGGAGCGCCGGACGGGTGAAAACCCGCCTGCTGGGTTTCCAAGGCCAGGAAGACGGTCCAGAGGATGTGTTTGAGGCTGCGAAATCAGCAGAAGAGTCAAATAAGTCTGAATTCCCAGTGGGTTGGATCATCGTGGTCTCCGGTCCCGGTCGTGGGGCGTGCTTCACGATGTTCGCGGGTGTGAGCCAGATTGGCCGTGGTGAAGATCAGGCCGTGCGGCTGGACTTTGGCG
Source organism: uncultured Boseongicola sp. (assembly GCA_964568435.1). Lineage (GTDB taxonomy): Bacteria > Pseudomonadota > Alphaproteobacteria > Rhodobacterales > Rhodobacteraceae > Boseongicola. Next base: position 6,866 of record CAZMRS010000003.1, read on the forward strand.
ACACGTCGATCTCGAGAAACAACCACGCCGCGGTCGCTTATGACGACGAGCAAGCAAAGTTTTACCTGGGTCACGGTGGTAAATCGAACCTCGTTCGCCTGAATGGTAAGCCGGTTCTATCGACCGAAGAGCTTTCCGATGGGGATATGGTCCGCATTGGTGAAACAACACTGAAGTTTGTCGCGCTATGCGGAGACGACTTCACTTGGGCAAACGAAGAAGACGAAGGGACGTCTGCTGACTAATGACGAAGTCGCCTGACATAAGGTTCGACGTAGCATCTGTCTTGAATCGCGGTCGCCGCGATTACCAGGAAGATGCGATCGCGACGGACTTCCCGCAGGGTGCGGACTTCGGCTATGCCGTCCTTTCGGATGGCATGGGCGGACACGCAGCCGGGGATGTCGCGTCGAAGATCGTCGTGACCGAAATGTTCAGCGAGCTCAAGTTCCAGTCGTCAGACACCAAATCGTTCAGCCAGAATGTCTGCTCTGTTCTGAAGGGCGCCGCGATCTCGGCGAACGCCTGCATGGCGGCGCATACATCCAATAACCCCGATACGGCTGGCATGGGCGCCACTTTGGTCGCGCCTGTATTCATCCGCGATAAGTTGTTCTGGATCTCAATCGGCGACAGCCCGCTATACCTTTATCGCAACGGGCAGCTGCGTCAGTTGAACGAAGATCATTCGCTCGGTCCGCATATCGATTACATGGTTCGGTCAGGAATGATGTCCGAGGATGTTGGCCGCAATCACCCTGATCGCAACGCTCTGACGTCGGTGCTGATTGGCGAAACGATTGAGCGGATCGACTGCCCTGAGGTGCCATTCCAGCTTCGCAGCGGTGACATCCTAATTGTTGCCAGTGACGGCCTACAGTTTCTTTCAAATGGTCGTATCCGGGAAGTGCTTCGCGAAAGCGACGACATGCCTTCGGTACGCATCGCTGATCGGTTGATGGGCGAGTTGCGTAAGCTCGGTGATCCGGAGCAAGACAATATTTCGTTCTCGATCATCAAGGTCCGGTTCAAGGCTCAGACTGAAGACAGCAACATCTTCACACCGCCGGAGTTTGAAAAACAGGGTAGGCGTCGCCGTCAGGTGACGACCCGCCCAATCAAGCCGCAGCCCGCGCTGCAGGATGATGTCGTGACGTCGAAAGAAACGCCGAAAGAAGAATCTCTGGCACCGCCGCCAGGAACCAAGAAATCGTCGGGTGAGGGCGCTCCGATCTTCCTGCGCCGCCGCTGGCTGGCGTCGGATGGTGGGGCATGAAAGATACCCCATTTGACGAAGATGCAATCGGTCGGCTCCAATACGCGCTGACCACCGAAGCTCTGCCAACCGCAGCCCGTGAACACGCATCCTTATTGCTGAAGAGGCTCTCTTCACCGGTGCGGGTGACGCTTCTCGGACTGCCTGGCTCGGGTAAGTCCGAGCTTATGAACATGTTTGTTGGCCAGCGCTTACTTCCCAAGGACAGTAAGCTGCCGACGACAGAGATGACCTACGGCGTCGCTGAACGGATAATTATTACGGATGCCAATGGCGGAAGAACAGTCATCGAAGGTCTGGATTTCAAGAAGGCTCGTGAGGCGTCTCCCGCATTTATGCGCGCCGAGATTCCAAATCCTCTGCTCCAAAGGATCAGCCTTCTCGAAGTCGTGACAGATGGATCCGCAACTGAATTCCAATCGGCAATAGATTGGGCTGTCCGTCGAACTGACATCGCACTTTGGTGCACTCAGATGTTTGGTCCTGGCGAAGTCCAGCTTTGGAACCGGGTTCCCGATAGCCTCAAAGATCATGCGTTTCTGGTCCTGTCAAAGGCGGACGTTCTATCTGCTCAAAGCGCGCTGACCTCACGCATTGCCGAGCTCGAATCGGTGGTTGCGGAGGAATTCCATTCGCTATTTGCGGTGGCGACGCTGCAGGCAATTAAGGCACGAAAGCCTGACGGTGAGATTGACGAAGCCGTTTATCACGCTTCAGGCGGTGGTGCATTGAGTGCTGAGATCCTGCGCCACGCGGAGCGTGGACGCCGCGCCGACTTGGACAGTGCCGAGCTATTCCTCGCACGGTATCAAATTCGTTCGCCGGCGCCTTCAACGGAAGCAACTCCAGATGAGACACTATCGGCTGACGCCGTACAGCACGATATTGCTGGCAGCGAACCGGATGCGGCTCCGGCACAGTCGGCTCCGGTTGAGGTGGCGCCAGATTTCGCTGAAACTGGTGTCTCGAAAGTTGAGAATATCACGATTTTCTCAGATTCTGTACGATTCTTGAGGCGTCGAGGCGATGGCTTGTCGGACTCGATCGGCGAAGCTGGGAATGCGCAATCTAAAAACATCGTCTCGCAATGCGTCGATGCGGTCGAACATCTGGTCGATGTCTTCAGTGATGACGAAAGTGGTTGTCCCGCGGCCGACGAGTTTTTGGACGATCTGACCGAGGCGTCCGAACTTATGATCCTTATGCAAGTTGAAGAAGGGGATGCACCGGCGGCCGATGCCGTAACACTTCTCCTCCAGCTGCGCCGCGAAATGGAAATGAAGTTAGCAGCTTAGAAAGGATGAACACACTTTATTGACCGAAAATACGTCACAAAAAGGCCAGATTGGCCATGAATTCTAGCGCAGCGCGAAACGATCGCGCGGAATTTGAGCGTGATGAGGATCAAGAGAACCTCCTGGTGTGTGTTCGTTGGGTAGTAAGATGAAGGTAGATACACGAAACATGGAAGAAGGTGCGGCCCCAGCTGCTGGCAATGCGCACCTCCTTGGACGTGGGTTCGAGGGGCTTCAGCCCTATTTGGCCAAATCTCGTGACTTGCGACAGGCGCTCGTTCGCCTTGGCAAAATGGGTGATAAGACCACCAACCGCACCGCACGACGGCTACACCACCAACTCAAGCATGCTGAACCATCGATCACGATGATTGGCCAGGTAAAGGCGGGCAAGACATCGCTTGTGAACGCTATGGTTGGTTTTCCCGACCTCCTTCCAGCGGACGTGAACCCGTGGACGAGTGTTGTGACATCGCTCCACTTGAACCCGCACGTGGGTCCCGAGGACAATCGCGCGAGCTTCCGTTTCTTCGACATTGAGGAATGGAGCCGTCTGCTGGATCGGGGCGGACGGATCGGTGAACTCGCCAGTCGCGCCGGCGCAGAAGAAGAACTTGAGAAGGTTCGCGAGCAGGTTATCGAAATGCGTGAGAAAACGCGCGAAAGGCTCGGTGACAAGTTCGAACTGCTTCTCGGTCAGCAGCACGACTATGGCTATTTTGATGACGAGCTGATTGAACGTTACGTCTGCCTTGGTGACGATTTCGAAGATGACTTTGAGACAAGCCAAGCTCAAGGTCGTTTTGCCGACATCACGAAGTCCGCTGAAATTTTCATGCATCGCCCTGAAATGCCGATGCCGCTATGCATTCGGGATACTCCGGGTGTGAACGATACGTTCATGATCCGCGAGCAAATCACGATCCGTGCGATCCGCGAAAGCAGAATTTGTGTGGTCGTTCTGGCTGCACACCAAGCTCTGAGCTCGGTTGATATGGCGTTGATCCGCCTCATCGCGAACGTGAAGTCCCGCGAAGTGATTATTGCGGTCAACCGGTGCGACGAACTGAGTGATCCTAAGACGCAAATCCCACAGATCCAGGAAAGCATCCGCCGTACGCTGATTGAACATGATGGTCCGAAAGATGCTCAGATCATTTTCTCGTCGGCGTACTGCGCGACAGCTGCGTTGACCGGAAACGTGGACGCCGTCGATGAAGATACTCTTGCAGCTCTGACGGACTGGGCTGTTGAAGAAGGTCGGGTCCAGGATCCGTCCGCCCTGACGCCTGAAGAACTGCTTTGGGATATCTCCGGTTTGCCCAGTATCTATGAGGCATTGAGCGATCGCATCGCCGATGGCGCGGGGCAGGATATGCTGGACCGAATTGCTAAGTCTGCGATGAACCTCGCCAACGGATTGAATGCGACGCATCAGGTTGTGTCTCGGCGCGAGTCAGATGCCTCGCTTCCGCCGCTTGAGAAGGGTCAGCTTGAAAGTGAGTTGAAACGCATCGAACAGCAATCGCTGGAAGCCATGGACGCCGCGTTTGACGAGGTCATTTCCGAGTTCCACAAACGCCTCGAGCGCTCACATAGAAGTTTCCTTGAACGTGCCACCGGCTCGCTCCTGAAGCATTTGGAAGAAAACGGTGAAAGCGAAGTCTGGGAGTATGATCCCAGCGGACTTCGAATTCTCTTGCGCACTGCGTACCAGGTTTTCGGGCGCAAAGCTCTGCAGGTCTCAAAGAAGGCTCTGATTGGGTCGGCTGAAACCTATGCTGGACTTTATTTCCGACTGTTTGATGTGTCTGAAGAAGACTTCGGCATTGAAGCACCCAAGCCGCCGGCAATTCCGGCGCCAGTCCTCCTTGGTCAAACGATTGCATTGGACTTGAAGGGAACATGGTGGTCGCGGTGGTGGCACAAGCGGCGCGGTTTCCGGTCATTTGCGACCGAATTTGCGGACATGATCAAATCCGAGACGGACCCGATCGTTGAGAGCCTTGGCGGTGCCCATGCAGATGCCGTGCGCGAGGCATCCATCCAGGAACTCAAGACATTTATGGCCGAGCAGCGTTCGATCTTGACGAGATTGGCCGAGGAAGCGGAAGGCGCGCCGGGCGGCGCATCGACCTTGCTTGATATTGAGGGTGCTGCTGCAAAACGCGCCCAGCTGAAACAAACGATGGCAACGCTCACCGAGATCGCGGCCTGAAGGGGGACCCATGCAGGAAGATGACAACATCTTTAGCAAGCCAAGTGAAGACGACGAGAGATCAACTGAAGCCACTGTTTTTCGCGTTCTAGAGGCTGAAAATGCCAAGGCGCCGGGGGAAGAGCCGATTGCGGATGAAGCTCCTCAATCTCCCGAACGCACCCAGTCGGATTTCGCGTCCGACTTTGCCGACCCGTCTCTGATGTATCATCCACCAGCGGCTGATGAGCACGCACACGCTGAAAATGAGTATGCCAACGCTTTTGCGCCCGAACAGGAACCGTTAGAGAGTGTTGATGACGGCACAGAAGAAGTAGAGGAACCTGCCGAGGATGACGCGACATCTGACTTCGCAGAAGCCGACTCGGATCAGGAGCGGCACTATGAAGTACTCGAAGCCGAACCACCTGAAGCAGTTGAAAATGAAGAACCGGCACCTGTTGGTCGCGTCCATGATCTGACAAAGAAACCCGAAGGTACCAAGCCGATCATCTGTCTCATGGGTGAGTTCAGTGCGGGCAAGTCGACTTTGTCGAACCTGCTAATTGGGACCAACGCTTTGCCAGTGAACGTGACGGCGACGCAGTTACCCCCAGTGTGGATTTCCAAAGGGACCGATGCCCCGTTTCGCGTGGGCCTGGACGGTCAGGAGTATGAAGTTTCGCTCGACAATCTGGAGGATGTGTCGGTGGCGGATACGGCGTACATTCGTATCTTCCATGATGCAGAACTGCTGGATGGCTGCGATCTCATTGATATGCCGGGCATCTCGGATCCAAATATGGATGCAGAGGTCTGGCAACGCGTCGTGCATTTCGCGGACTCCATTATTTGGTGTTCGCATGCCACACAGGCCTGGCGCCAGTCAGAGGCGGCGGTTTGGTCAATGCTCCCAGGCGAGCTTTATGCCGACAGTCTTTTGCTCCTGACGCGTGTCGACAAGATTCTTTCGGATCGCGACAAGATGCGCGTCTTGAAACGCGTCGGTCGGGAGACGGTCGATTTGTTCCGCGAATTGTTCCCGATTTCACTGACGCGCGCTTTGGCCGGTAAGGATGATCCGGCAAAATGGGAAGCCAGTGGAGCAGATCACTTCATGACTGCGCTGAACGACCTCATCTCAGAGATCAGCGCCCGTAAGGCTGGCGAGGTGCAAGAAGCCCAGGAGGAAACTCCAGCAGACCCAGCGCGCATTGTGATGCCTTCACGTATCAGGCCCAAGCCACTTGGTGCTCGTCGCCCAACAAGTCGCACGACATCGACACCGGCTCCGCTGCCCCCCTTGTAATATCGCTGGTGCAAGCGCCACAACGGTGTGAATAGCCCGTTCTGAGGGCTTGCACCCGACTGACTTGCTGCGCATTAAGGTGTGAGCGAGCCGTAATTTGGCGCGCACCATCTGCGAAGGGCAGCGAATGGACGTCACTGCGCGACTGGACAGTCTACGGGCCGACTTGGTTGGCTGTGATCTTGTTGCGTTTGCAGATCTGACTACGCAAATGGTACTTTGCGTAAGCGCTGCCGCCCGCCACGCACAAGAGGAGCTGGACGCCCTAACCGAAACCGCCGCTTCAGTTCTTCATGGCGCTGTTGCAGAAGGCGGTCAGGCGTTGTTGAACGGCTCCTCGGCCCAAACTGTCGTGTCTATGACACCGGTCGGAATGAACGTGTTCTTGCAGTCGTCGCAGTCTGAGAAAGAAGCACTCATCTGCGTCTGCGCTGCTGATGCAGATCTGGCCAAGACAATCGCGCGCGGTTCGGAAGCTCTGGACGACATCACGGCGGTGCAGCCATGAGCGCAGAGAAGACGGATGAATTCTCACGGCTGGAAGCAAAGCTCGCTAAGCTTCGTCAGCGAGAACGCGGGCCGGGCGAGGCGCGATTTATCCGTGGGCAGAAGGAGCGTCTATTGGCGGCCGTGGTTTCGGAAGTTGATGAGACGATATTGCCCCGCGAGATCGGATTTTCCGCGCCAAGCGGTGCGCGCTTTTTTGTGGCGGTGGCCAATCGTCGCCTTCAATCGTTGGTCGCACACGAGGGAGCGACTGACTCATTTGCGAACGTTGAGGGAGCAAGCCTGAAGGATGTCGAAGACCCGAACTTGGCAACGTTGAAAGATGCTTTGCTGTCTGCTTTCGACGAAAGTGACACTTGGACCGTCACGAGTAGGCGGCAGAGTGCTGGACCTTATCCATCGGATATTGGTGTGCCGTCCGGGCAACTCGCGAAGGCTTGGGCAGTGTCGTCGTCGGGGACTGGTGCCAACCCAAAAGATCGAATGATGACATTCCTTGAAGGGCTGGGCGAGAAAGCCCCTGCGTGGCTTGCGATCGAGGGCGAAGAAGTCACCAAACAGGGAGGTGAAGCCGCTGCCGTCGCAAAGCTTTCCGAGAACGCGGGCCTCTTTCTGGATGGCTACTTCAGCAAGAAAGATATGCTGTTTCAGGGAGAATCTGGGCCGAACGCATTGGTGTTTTTGTCGGGCGACGGCGCGGTCTTGTTCGTGGACTGCGGCGACGCCATGGCGTTCGTGAGGGCAGAGGCGAAGACGGCGGTGACGCTTGCCAACGAATGGCAAGCAATCAACGCCATCTAGTATAGTTCAGTCAGCTCCGGACACTCTGATCTGAGCGTCTGGAGAAGGCTTTACGGTTTTTTGGATCACATAGATCGCGACTGCCAAGCCCACGCCGATTAAGTCGGTCACAAATCCGCCTGCAATCATGCAGAGTGCAGCGACCATGAGAGCGAGCCTGATAAACCAAGCGGTGCGACCGCCCATGAACCAACCCTGGACGCCCGATGACAGCAAATACACACCGATCACGGCGGTCAATCCTGCGCGACCAACTTCAAGCCAAGTGCCGTCCATCAGGATTGCGCTGTTGTAGAAGAACATGAAGGGCACGATGAACGCGGCTATCCCGATCTTGAACGATGCCACGCTCGTTTCCATCGGGTTCGCACCCGATATCCCCGCCGCAGCGTAACTCGCCAACGCCACTGGCGGCGTGATGGCTGACAGCACCGCAAAATAGAACACGAAGAAGTGCGCCGTCAGCTGCGGGATGCCAAGCTGTACGAGGCCGGGTGCAACCACTGAGGCTGCGACAGCGTAGGCCGCCGTGGTAGGCATACCCATTCCCAGCAGGATCGAGATACACATCGCGAAGAACAGCGCCAGTAGCTGAGAATTTTCGGCGATGCCGAGAAGGAGGGCAGAAAAGCGTGCGCCGACCCCGGTCAAGCTAATCACGCCGACAATGATACCCGCACAGGCGCAGACGGCGATGATTTGGATCGACATGACGCCCGCAAGTTCGAAGGCCTTCAGGATGGATCGCGGCCCCATGCGAAACGGCGTCAGCCAAGAGACGACTGCTGCCGCAATCGTGGCGAGCGTACCTGCTCGGATAACCGAGTACCCTGCGAAGAGCGCGTAGATCAGAATGATGATGGGGAGGAACAAGTAGACCTGACGGACCATCTTGTTGAACTTTGGGAGCTCGTCCTCGCGCATTCCACGCATACCAAGCTTGGCTGCCTCAAAGTCGACCATGAAGTAGACGGATACGAAGTAGAGGACAGCCGGGATAATCGCTGCGACGGCGATCTCGGTGTACGGAATGCCTGTGATTTCCGCCATAATGAAGGCGCCAGCACCCATGATCGGCGGCATGATCTGCCCACCTGTCGAGGCTGCGGCCTCGACCGCACCTGCTGTCTTCCTGTGGTAGCCAACCTTCTTCATCAACGGGATCGTGAGCGATCCAGTGGCCACGACATTGCCAGCGCTTGTGCCGTTGATCATGCCCATCAAGCCCGATGCGAAGATGGCAACCTTGGCCGGACCACCACGAGCGCGACCTGCTGCGGCGAAGGCGAAGTTGACGAAATAGTCGCCAACTTTGGACGCCTGCAAGAACGCGGCAAAGATGATGAACAAAATAATGTAGGTGGAAGAAACCGCTGTTGTCGGGCCCAGAATGCCTGCGTCAGTGTAAACCTGGCTGAAGAAGCGCGCCCAACCGATTTGCGGCGAGTTCAGGAAGCCTGGCATCAGGTGCCCAGTAAACACGTAGACCAGGAAGATCCCTGCGATGATAATCAGCGCCAGGCCTGCGACGCGACGTGTAAGTTCCATTATCAAGGCAGTGCCAGCAACGGCTGCGAGCGAGATGCCGATTGGGGCGAACGGCGTGCCTGTCGAGTTTCGCATCAGGGTGCCGTAGATCGTAATAAGGTATATTGCGACCGCAACGCCACTCACGCCCAAGACAATATCGGGAACCGAATATCTGCCGCGCGGTGTGCGATGAAGCCAGCCGAGAACAATGCCGCCGAATGTCGAGATCAAAAGCGGGATGCCGAACCAATAGATTTCAGGGTTTCTGAATTCTGGTGCGATACCGTTCCACATTTCTCCGCCTGCGATGCGCGAGGCAAAGTTGAAAGCAGAACCAGCGGCAATGAGAGCTGGAATTAGGAGCGCAAATCCGGCGTATGTCCAAACCGGCGTCTCCGAGACGGTTTCGTCAGAGAACTTCAGATGGGCGCTGAAGAGCAAAAAGCCAAGGAATAATGCGCCTGCAACGTGCACAATTCGGAAGTTCCAGGTCTCAAGTGGAAAAGTTGGTAGGAACGGCACGGTGATGCCAGTCCATTCCGATATGGACAGGCCATTCAGAGCCGCCATGTGAAACGCCGCATAAATGGTGGCGAGCGCAGCAATCAGTGTAAATCGCCAGCCCTCGAACGCACGACGGTTCGCCTCGACAGGTTCTTCATCGACTCCGTCTGCGATGACAGGACCATCGTTTTCCTTGGTGTGGTCGGTCATTCTGGTCCCCTCCCGGCATGATTGGCCGTTGAGTGTCACCTTAGCAGGTGCACTGGAAATTGGTCATTCTTTGTAGTCGAGTTTTTGTACTATGACCTGGAGGGGTCACCCCTCCAGGTCGATTGCGGCCCCATCTAGGGCCGCAATACCAATTACATTCCGTAGATCATGCTGTCAGGAATATCCGCTCCAGCGTTTTCCTTGAACCACTTGGCAGCACCCGGGTGCCACATCAGTACGCCGTTCTTCGTGTAGTTCTCAGGCAGTGTGGAACGGGCGGCTTTGTGAATATTCACCATTCGCGCGTTGTCGGACATGACGACATCTACGACGGATTCAACAAAGCTTTCAGGCAGTTCGCAGTTTGCGATTGCGAAGTTCCACATGCTCACTGAACGCGCATCTGCTTCCAGCGTCGTGTAGGTGTCTGCAGCGATGTTAAACTGACTGACTGGGAATGCTTCCAGAATAGTCGCCTGCTCGGCTTCGGTGAACTCGATGATGTTCACGTCTGTTTGCACTTCCAACTGGCTCACGGCTGGTACCGGGACACCGGCAGCGAATGCGATCACGTCCAGAAGTCCGTCCTGAAGCTGACCGCCAAGGTCTGTCCAGCCACCGTTGCGACGCTCGAAGTCCACACCAAGTGTTTCCATCATGCGTGGGAAGTAGGTGTCAGACGTTGATCCCGCCGGGCCAAAGCCGATTTTTGCGCCAGCCGGAATATCAGCGATGGACGTGATGCCCGAGGATGACAGCGCCGTCACAGAGAACGGTGTCTGGTACATCGGGAACATTGCGCATGCGCCGGTCATCTGAAGGCCTGGTGCAATAGGGTTGGTGCCTGCAAGCGATTCTGCAGCCGGACCCATCGTGGTCATGCCAAACTGAGCGTCGCCAGTGTGAACGAGCGCCATGTTCTGCATTGGGCCGCCAGTGACTTCGCCGCCGCCCGAAAGACCGAGCTCTTCAGCAACAAGGTTCGCCCAACCAGAGCCGTATGCAAAGTAGGTGCCACCCTGCGAAGCCGTACCAACCGTGAAGCTTTCCGGCCAACCGGTTTTGTCAACATCGCCATCTGCAAATGCGGACGTGGCAGAAACAAGAGCGGCAACTGCCGTCATTGTGACGTATTTCATATGAGATTTCCTCCCGTTTAAACCGGCAGTAGCGCCGGTCTCTCCCAAGGGCCTTGCGGGACCGCAGGCCTCTCGTCGGACTTAGTGCGCGCGCGCTGCGTTCAAGAGCAAGTGGTCAATGACCAATGTTTGCGCAAACAGAAGATTCGCCATCATACGTGTGCGGAAACCTGCACATGTCACGCCTTTGATGTGCGGGGAATGGCACAATCTCCTATCCGAAGAGCTCAATCGTCGACAAAGTCTTGGCGTGTGAGGTCGTACTTCTGCATCTTTTCGTAGAGCGCACGCCTGGAGAGGCCGAGAGACTCGTAGGTCTTTTTCAAACTGCCGCCGTGAGCGGTGACTGATGCCGCGATCAGGCTTTTTTCGTACTCGGCGACTTGTTCCGACAGTGATTTGGAACTGGCATCCCGTACAGGGCCGAGGTCGAGGTCAAGTCCTAGTGCAAATCGGTCAGCTACGTTTTTCAGCTCGCGAACGTTACCAGGCCATTCACGCGCGCTAACCTGATTAAAGACTGTGGTAGGGATGTCCGGGGCATGCCTTTGATCTCGGAGGCTTGCTTGATTGACAAGATGTGCAAACAGCCTCGGAATGTCCTCGCGCCGTTGGTCAAGTGTGGGCATTTGGATGGTTGCGACATTCAGCCGATAAAGCAAATCGCTCCGAAAACTGCCTTCGCTTGCAGCTGTCTCTAAGTCGCGTTTTGAAGCTGCAACGAAGCGGACGTCTAATTGGATGGGGTCGTTCGAGCCAAGGCGCACCACTTCGCGGTTTTCGATGGCGTGGAGCAGTTTAGCCTGCAAGGGCAATTCCAAACTATCAATTTCATCAAGGAACACAGTGCCGCCACGTGCATGTTCGAACTTGCCGTAGCGTGCGCGTGTGGCGCCAGGAAACGCGCCAACTTCGTGTCCGAAAAGCTCGCTTTCAACAAGCTCTGAGGGAAGAGCGGCACAGTTTATTGCCACAAAAGGTTTGTCTTTTTGGTTGCTGGCGCGATGAAGTGCGCGCGCGGCCACTTCTTTTCCGGTGCCTGTCTCGCCAACGATAAGCACATCCGCGCGTGTTTGAGCGATTGCTTTGATTTTCGTGCGTGTGTCTACCATGACCTGAGTTCGGCCGATCAATCGCGCCTCGATTGCATCGTGATCGCCCACCTCGCGCCGCAAGGCGCGGTTCTCAAGCGTGAGTCTTCGTTTCTCCAGCGCTCTCCGAGCCGTATCGACCAGGCGAGTGGCGTTGTAGGGCTTTTCCAGAAAGTCGTACGCGCCATCGCGCATAGATTGGACAGCGAGATCGACGTCGCCGTGACCGGTAACGAGAATTACCGGAAACTCGGGGTCAATTTCCAACGCGTGTTTCATGAGTCCGAGCCCGTCCAAGCCCGCCATCCGAATGTCAGTGACGAGTATCCCTGGAAAATTCCGACTTATTCTAGCAAGCGCCTCCTCACCACTTGCGAAGGCCTTAACGCTGAGATCGGCAAGGTCGAGTGTCTGGCAGGCGACACGTCGAAGGTCTTCCTCGTCATCGACGAATAGCACTTGTGCTTCACTCATTCTGCGGCGTGCCTTTCATCTGCGGTTGGACCGTCGGCCGCATCCAACTCAACGACAAAAACCGCACCACCGCCATCGCGTTTTTCTGCTGAAAGGTGCCCTCCAAAATCTTCGATGATGTTGAATGAGATCGAGAGTCCCAAGCCAAGACCGTGCCCGGGGCCTTTCGTTGTGAAGAATGGATCGAACAGCTGCGCCATGACATCTTCGGAGAGGCCGGGTCCTTGGTCCGCGACGCGGATCTGAACACGGCCTTTCGGACGTTGTTCCAAAGTGATGTCCATGCTTGGCGCATTTTGCAAGTTCATTGCGTCCAAGGCGTTTGAAATCAGGTTCACAAAAACCTGCTGGAGGCGAAGCCGGCCGCCAACGACCCAAACGTCGGTCTCGGGCCGCGCGAAATGCACTTTGGCGTTCGATTCCCGAAGTCGAATATCCATGAGCGCCAGCGCATCACTTAGAACGTCGATCACATTCACGGGGCCGACACTGTCCTGCGGTCTACGTGCAAAGTTGCGCAGGTGACCTGAAATTGCGGCCATGCGGTCGGCCATTTTGGAAATGCGATCAACATTATCGCGGGCGTCAGAAATTCTGTCCCGGTCAAGAAAAGTCGCCGCGTTGTCGGCATAGGATTTCACTGCGGTGAGCGGCTGGTTGATCTCGTGGCTCAAGGCGGCAGACATCTGACCGAGCGCTGCAAGTTTCCCGGCTTGGATCAGTTCTTTTTGCGTTTTTCTCAGACGCTGTTCGGCTGCGGTTCTTTCCGCGACTTCTTTTTGGAGCTGCGAGTTGGCTTGATTGAGGTCAGATGTACGCTGAAGAACACGTTGCTCCAAGATTTCTGTAGCACGAACTTGTTCCGCCGCGCGTTCCCTAGCTCTGGCGCGCCGCTGCAAAAAAATCGTTCCAATTAGAATGGCCAACAGCAAAAGCAAGCCCGCCATCAGCAAGAGTAGCGCTGCTTGTGTCCGTGCTGGACCCGCGGGCGCAAGGTGCAATACGTGCCAGCCGACAGCGGCGAGCGTTTGCGAACTCAAAACGAAGTCCTCACCTTCGATTGTGATGAGCTCATGTCCGTCGCCAAGGTCTTCTCGTGAGACGTTGAGCAGAGTGACACGCTCAAGCGGATACTGTCGAGTTTCGGCAATGATATTAAAGATTTCACCTCTAAGTGGGGCGAGCGATTTGAAGTGCCATTCCTCGCGGTTGGACATAAAAATGATGTCCGAAAGATCGGTGACGACAATGTCGCCGGCCTCACCACCCCATGCGTTTTCGAAGGATCGCACGTCAAACTTGATCGCAACAACGCCCAGAATTCGTGTGTTGTCTATGACCGGCGCGGCGAAGAAATAGCCACGTTCGCCGCTGGTTGTTCCCATCGCGAAATACTGACCAAGTCCGCCTTCCACCGCCTGCGTAAAATAGGGCCGAAAGCTGAAATTTCGTCCGACGAATGACCGCTCTTTTCGATAGGAACTGGCTGCCAGTGTGAGACCCGTGACATCCATGAGATACACATCCGACACACCGAGACTCATCGCGGTCAGTCTGAGTTGCTCGTTCACAAACGGCAGTAGCCCCTGGTTTTCAGGATCTTTAAGCAGGCTGATTAGTATCGGGCGCTCGGCAATGAGCTTTGGCAGCGGCTGAAACCTTTCCAGAGTGGCATCAAGTCCCTCGACCGCAATCCGCAGTGTGGCTTCGCCTTGCGCGCCGGCCCGGTCTAAGAAGATTCGCTCCAGCCGAGGGAGTGCCGCAAAGCCCACCGCGACAGCGACGAGCAGCAGCACCAGCACCCTGAGAATCGCGGGGCGCTTAAGCACCTTATTTGCGTTGATTGCCTCCATCCTTCTTGTATGCCGAGTCGAAAACCTCTTGCCCAGTGCCTGGCCACGCCGCATTGCAGAAATTGCGGTCGCGAATTGTTCTCTATTCGGTCACAATGGTGCCGGTTTTTAGGTTTTGATAGATATTCGTAGCTAATGTCATAGGCTGAAAACGGCAGATTCGTGCTTGCGGTGGGCAATGATGCCTTTCGGAGCAAACGTAGGCAGCTTATATAACATTGGCCCGCTAGCAGGCACTTTATGCGGGCCAACAAACAAAGGGATTGGGGCAGCGGACATGGCCTTTGGCGGTTTGTTTTCCACTGATATGGCGATTGACCTCGGAACAGCGAACACGCTGGTCTACGTGAAGGGCAAGGGAATTATCCTGAACGAACCTTCGGTGGTCGCCTATCACGTAAAAGATGGGCAGAAGAAAGTTCTGGCTGTTGGTGAAGACGCCAAGCTGATGCTTGGTCGTACGCCCGGCTCGATCGAAGCTATTCGCCCTATGCGCGAAGGTGTCATTGCTGACTTTGCCGTGGCTGAGGCGATGATCAAGGCGTTCATTCAGAAGGTTCACAAACGAACGACGTTTTCGAAGCCGAAAGTCATTGTTTGCGTACCGCATGGAGCGACACCGGTTGAGAAACGCGCCATCCGCGAGTCTGTTTTGTCGGCTGGCGCGCGCCGAGCAGGACTTATTGCGGAACCAATTGCAGCTGCGATTGGCGCGGGCATGCCCATTACAGATCCAACGGGCAACATGGTTGTGGACATCGGGGGCGGAACGACAGAGGTCGCAGTTCTGTCGC
>CAZMRS010000004.1:0-20544 GCA_964568435.1 uncultured Boseongicola sp.
AATACCATCGAGATATAATGCGGCTGTACCGGTTTCTCCCGAGAACGTCATTGTGACTTGATGCCAGTCAGTATCGTTGATGGCGACAGATTCGCTTCTGAGCGAAATGCGGTCGTCTGTATCGGTTGTGCCGCCGTAGGACAGTGTTCCACCATTCACTGACAAAACACCTGTTCCCGAGAAGTACATCAGACGACCGTCATCCGCGAGATCCTCCTTCGTGAAAGACATCGAGATTGAGTACTCTGGGTTGTTAATCAGTTCGGCGGTGCCTTCGTACATGACACCATCGTTTTCACCGAGGCGCAGCGCTTGACCAAAGTCAGAAGCCACTCGCTCCGGCGTGCCTAAGAATTCATAAGGTGTCGCTTCGTCGGACAGGTCATCAAAGCCGTATTCAAAGTTTACTGTCAGCCCCTCAAGCGTCAGGACTTGGACAGCGCGTGAGACTTCATGGACGTCTCCACCTGGCAAGGTAATTGTGGCTGTCACATTGTAGTCGCCGGACAGACCGAACTCATGAGATACGGTCATTCCACTGTCGCTAAAGCCATCGCCAAAATCCCATGACACGGACGCACCTGACAGATCCAAAGGCCCGTCTGGGCCAATCATTGCTTCGACTGAAAACGTGTGGGTCTTGATATCGGTCCCACCGCTGCTGACGTCGGACACATAGGTCACAGTCTCACCGCCTTGCGCACCCCACTGCGTTAGCAAGGCACCGACACCATCTGCTAGGCTGCCGGGAACGGGTATGAAATCCGTGATATCTCCATCTTTAACCAGGGGATTCAGAAAGAGGTCACCAACATAGTTCTCTCCAAACGGATCACTGGCTTGGACGAACAAATTACTATTCTCTGAGATGTTGCTTGAGCCAGATATATCCCAGCTCTCGCCATGGAGTCCTCCAAGCACGTTATTTTCAATAAGAACATTCCGTGTGTCATCCACCATAACGATACCGGGTAAGTCCGAGAGATCGTCGTTTGTCGGCAAGAAGGTATTATCGCGAATAATCGCGCCATCCACATTCTCAAACCGAATGCCCTGCAAGTTACCATTGTGCATAACGTTGTTTTCAATGACGACATTAGTGAAACCATAGCCAAAATTATTGTCGTCGATGTAGATACCGAGTAGCGCTTCTCCATCACCTTGCTCGAAAAAGTTATCCCGGATAACGATGCTATCTTGCGCCGAAGTTGTGCTCGCTCGTGCATAGATATGTATCTGATCCCCGTGGTCTCCCAGACCACCGAACTTCCATGGGTTCGAACTAGTGAAGTGATTGCCCTCAATCAACAGATCATTCACATCGCCACCCGTCACAGGGGAGCCTCGTAGGTCATGAATGTAGTTATTGGCGACGGTCAAACCTTCGATGCCGACAAAGGTCACCCCGACAGAGAACTCGGATATCTCAGTGTTGGTAACGGTCATGTTCTCGCTATCCACAAACCAGATACCTTTGGCGACGGGGTAGCCGTTTACGCCGCTTACGCCTTGCGTCCCTGGCTCGGAGTCCGGATCAATACCTCCGATAGCAGGGCCGCCTTCGAATACAGAGTTCGAGATCGTGATGTCACTACTAAGAGTCGTACGAAAGGCTGCATCAGCTGTGGTTGTGTTCATTTCGTGCTCAAAGTCGACCGTGATCTGATCGAAAGTCATGCCATGCACTTGCCAGAGACGTATCGAGTCAAATAGAGCCGCATTATCGGGATCGGCAGACCGGATCGTCACTGGCGGATCAAACGTCAAATTCTGTGTATAGAACTCACCATAATTTCCGGTCGCGAGTAGAATAACATCGCCACCTTGTGCCCCCTCAAGCGCGCTTTCCAGCTCGGTCTGATTACTTACAGTAATTTCCATCTGTTTTCTGCACCCCTGTCAGTACGGCCCCCGCCGTCGGGTGAAGTTTGCTGGGAGGTAGGGCCGGGGTGTGAAGAATTTTCGTCAAAAAGAAGGTATCTGTTTCAGAAAAGGGCTATAATGAGGCTGCGGAGGGCCAACTGATCTGAGAACCGAAAAAAACAAACCTCCATCGGCGGAATTCCGCGACAGTAGGCCAAAATGTGGATGCTTACTTCTGTATGGGAAACGCATTAATAGGCGCTTAAGAACGATCAAAGTTCAGCTCGCGCGCCTGATCTTCCGCAGAACAAGGCCCGGTTCCCGTATCACTCGCTGACAACGAACCCATAGATCACGTATGGGTCCCATGGTGTTGTAGGGGTATGCTTCAATCTCGGGCCAGGTCGCGGCCAGAACAGCGCGCGCCATACCTTCGGACTTTTTCCACTCTTCAGGGAGCGCAAGCATGGCATCGATGGCACGCCGGTTCAAAAGAGGAGCAAGCCTCAAGAGTGTCGGGTCTGCACAAAATTGTGCGCTACCCCATGGACCTACACGCTGCTCCAGATAAGCGAGATCAAGGATTTCTGTTGTTGGCCGCCCCGCCAAGCCGACAAGCCAGGCCTCGACGCGGGTCAAAAGTTCTGGAACAGGCGGCAATCCAAACCGCGCAATTAAGCGTTCTGCGTCCAAAGGCGTGTCCGCACCGTCACCCGGCTTCCAGAAAAACCCACGCCCGATCTCGCCCCCGGCGCCGCCGACAAACACATGTGTCTTTGCGATCGGCTCAACGGATGGAAAGTACCAAGAGTTGGCATCCGCCACACAGTGCCCTGCCCGCCGAAGATAGGCCGCACGAGCTTGAGCACCTGCGCGAACTCGCGGCAAAACCCTGTGGTTTAATCTCTGTTCGGACGCGATCTGCGCGGCCATCGCGCCGTCGACTGAATACTGATCCGATCCTTTGATTGTCACATAAAGTCGGTCTTCGCGACCCTCACCCGCCATACCCAGAAGCATCCGGGTCTCGCGACCTGCTGTAAGTGCTTGAGCGATCCTACGCTCCGCACTTTCCAGCGCCGCCATCTGTGATTGGACAACTTCAATCAGCACGAGAATGGCAGCATTCGCTCTCGTCGAAGTGTCATCTGGTAACCAGTGACGCGAGACGGCCCAAGTGTCGAGGTCCAGCATATGATTAGGCAAAAGCCGGTTGAGCCCGCGATGCGCTGTAAGGCCTGCAGGAAACCAGCCAGATCCCTCTATGCCCAGTCTCGAATACAGGGCTTTATCAAGGCGGGCCTCATACTGTGCCTCTGCAAGTAGCGCATGCGCTGTGCTACCCGCCAGCTTCTTTCCTGTCTCATAGACACATGGAATCTGCGCAGCTGCATCAGGATAAAGCCGGCGAGCACCGGGAAGATCGAGGATTAGTAGAAATCGACCAGCCAATCTTTGGAATAGCATTGATACAAAACCGTCAGGGTCATCGGACGAGATTGGTACTTGCCACTCCTGGGTCACACAGCGACGCCCCAAAAGATCAATCGGGTGCCCAAGCAAAACACCGACATTCCTCCCATCGCGATCACGAAGTTCGGTGAGCGGCAGACCCGGCCCGACTTCCAAAGACAGACCCGCAACTGCACGCCCAATGCCCCGGTCTGACAATCGAAATTGCCAAAGATCAAGATCTGGTCCGTCTTGCACCTACCCCTCCAAAGCGCATTTGACACCGCAGCGAAATTCACATGCAGCTCCATATTAAACTAATACTATTATTTATTTTCAATTAGTTAAAACACATATGTTTCGTGTGTGAAACAATTTCGACCGATACATGTTGCAAAGGGATGTGATTCCTCACTGGATCCGCTATCAGGCTGGCGACCGTTTAAGGTACCTTAAGGCCCATATGCAGACTCCCGCCGTTTCAATCATTGTCATCAGCTATAACACTCGTGAAATGACGATTGAGTGTCTGCGCTCGGTCTTTGCCGAAACGACCCTGCCGTTCGAGATCGTTGTCGTAGACAACGCGTCGACTGACGGTTCCGCCGAGGCCATTTCCGAGGCGTTCCCGGCTGATGTCTATCCCAACCTAACACTGCTCAAGGAAATTAAAAATCACGGCTTTGCCCCGGCCCATTCCGTGGCCCTTCCCCATTGCAAAGCGCCCTGGCTCTTACTGCTTAATCCGGACACCGTGATACTCGACAAAGCTATCGACAACTTGTTCGCTTTTGCGCATCGAGAGCCAGAAGCCAGGATTTGGGGGGGGCGAACTCTCTACGGGGACAAGACGCTAAATTCCACCTCATGCTGGCACCGCATGACGCTGTGGACCATCTTCTGCCGAACCGCCGGTATGACCGGGCTATTCCCAGGCTCAGAGGTATTCAACCAAGAAGCCTATGGTGACTGGCCAAGGGATTCGGAGCGCGCCGTCGACATTGTAACAGGTT
This sequence comes from uncultured Boseongicola sp., assembly GCA_964568435.1. Taxonomy (GTDB): domain Bacteria; phylum Pseudomonadota; class Alphaproteobacteria; order Rhodobacterales; family Rhodobacteraceae; genus Boseongicola. The sequence continues at coordinate 4,329 of CAZMRS010000004.1, forward strand.
GCTTCTTGTTGATTCATCGAGAGACGTGGAACGCTCTTGGAGGTTTTGACCCCACATTTGTGATGTATGGTGAAGAGGCTGATCTCTGCCTCAGAGCACGTGCTCAAGGCGCCCGCCCGCGGATCACCCCAGACGCAACGATTATACACTACGGGGGCGCAAGTGAACCTGTAGCCGCTGATCGTATCGTTCGCGTTCTGCGCGCCAAAGCCGAACTGATACGCCGACATGTTCCCCGAGCTCAAATCCGCCTAGCCAGTTTTGTCTTTCGACTCTTCCCGCTAACAAGGCGCTATGCGACTAGTCTCGGGGGCATTGTCTTGGGAAGACCTGGGCTAAAACAACAATCCAAGATATGGGCAGAAGTCTGGAACCGCAGGTCAGAATGGCAGGCAGGTTTCAAAAGAGATGTTGAGCGCTAGGACACGCGGGAGATCAGCCTAGAATTGGGGCGCTCGGCCAAACATCCTTCGCGACCGACATCACCCAAATCACAATTGACTTTCTTACGCGCTGCCCAAATAGACATTGATCCTGCAAAATCTGCTTTTGGTGCTCTAACAGAGACCCCAATAGCACCTTCAGGCACACTGCCGGTGGCTGGTGGAGTCAGTCTTTTCCGTTTAACTATCGTGTTGTATCCACGACGATTTTTTTTTATCTACATTAGGTCAGTGGGTTAGATACGATCAACTTCGCGAGCGAAAACTTCCTCGTCACCGGTTTCTTGGTCTGCGGCTTTCACATCGTGATGCTTGGCGCAGCCAACACCATTGCTACCCCGGCCGATCAAAACTAAGTGGTCTTACTTGCTCGGGCTGAGAAGCAGCCCAAGATAGGCCTGCATGCAATCCGCCATTTGGTATTTGTGGCTCGTCGCATAGTGATCCTTGACACAGCGTCACGCTCAAAAAGCATTCTGTTTATGCCCAATTCGCGCCCCAGCACTCTTGCTGTCTTTAATGGTGCTGAGTGTGTCTTGGAGCATATCCAAAAAGCGCCCTGGTGAATCGGACTCGAGAGAGGACGCGCCAAATGGTACCCGCGGAGAATCAGAGACCGATGGTCCGTTGAGGATCGATGATCCAGAGACAAGAGCGGCATCCTGAAAGTCGATTCGTATTGGTCCAAGAAGCCGTTTTCATCGAGAGTGGCCGACAAAGCATCTTAAACTTTCCAACCTCGTCCTATCATCCCGTACGTCGGTATCTGGAACTCGAACCAGGGGAGGCACAGCAGTGCTCCCTCTGAAGTGAAATCAGCGCAGATGCGCTGATCGAACACCCAATTGAGACGGCGATGTTGGCTTATTCCCGCACGTACATGTCCTGGCAATCGCCTAACCAAGAATGATTTGACACGCAGATAGCCATGATCTGCAATCTCGCTGGTACCCGTTACTGACGCGAGGCCTATGGGCGAGCACGTCGATCTTGATCCCAAGGTGCCTTTTTGCACTAATGCAGTCATGTGATCTGCAGGGGAGGGGCAGAGTACATGGCATATCAACCTCTGCTGGAGGTACGGGATTCTCTGAACGTACAGTGGTATCGTTCAAAGATGCCGCGAGAGCGATTTCGCGAATTCTCAGTACGAAGTGATCGCAAAGGCTGGATACAGGCGGGTGGCCATCTGCTTCTTTTTTGCACGACAGGCACGAGTGTTTTCGTGGCGTGGACGCAAGGGTGGTGGGTGCTGTTCTTTGTGGCGTTATTTGCACACGGGACGGTCGCTTCATTCTTTCGAGGAACGGCCGTCCATGAACTTGGACATGGCACGGTGTTCAAGACGAAGTGGCTGAACAGTCTCTTTCTTTACCTTTTCAGCATGATAAGCTGGTGGAGCCCTTTCGACTACGCTGCCAGCCATACGTATCATCATCGTTATACCTTGCATCCAGACGGTGATCGCGAGGTTCTGCTCCCGGTCCACCCGAATGTTGGGCGGACGTTTTTACTTCAGCTGTTTACGTTGAATCTTATGACGCAGCCTGGGCGCACGTTTGGGAAAGGCGGCATACTTTCGACCATTTGGCTTACAGTGTTGGATGCCTTTGGCAAAACCGGATCGGCAGAGATACCGGCGAACGAATGGCTGGCCGCGCTTCACGAGGATCAGCCTGAGCAACGTCGGCGTTCTATGTTGTGGTCGCGTCTCCTTCTGGCGGTACACGCCACGATACTATTGATTGCCGTGATTTCGGGCCTTTGGGTCTTGCCGCTTATCCTTAGCCTGCCAAGCTACATCGCTAACTGGCTGAGCTATGCCTGCGGTCTAACGCAGCATTGCGGACTTATGGAGAACACGACTGATTTTCGCAAAAGCACGCGCTCTATAAGGCTACCCAAGCCCTTGGAGTTCCTTTACTGGCATATGAACTGGCACACTGAACATCATATGTATGCCGGTGTGCCTTGCTATAACTTGCCTGAGCTAGCCTCAGAGATTGCTGAAGATATGCCAGAACCACGTACCCTTTCGGGAGCGTGGCGGGAGATGCTTGAGATCTGGGAGAAACAGAAGATTGATCCCGGCTACGCGTTCGACACGCCCTTACCTGCAACGGCTAAAGTCAGTCGGCGTGAGCCGAGCTTAGATGTGGAAGCCTCCATAGGAGACTTGGCGCCAAAGGGATTGGCGTAGAGTACAAGAATTAGGATCGGGGGTGTCTTCCGGACCGGTCCGGCGCAAAGCGTTTGAAACCCCACAGATTGAAACGAACGAAGGGAGGACGCACATGCGTGCTGGCGTTATTGGTTTGGGAGATATGGGGTCGGGGATCGCGAAGAACCTGATTGCAAATGGTTTCGAAGTTGTCGGCCTCGATTTGGATGAAGAGCGTATGACCGCTTTTCGCGAAATGGGCGGTAAGGCAGCGAGTAGTGCGTCCGAAATAGGTGCAAACGCTGAGGCAGTTTTTGTCATGGTGATGAATGGTGGACAGGCCAAAGACGTCATTCTTGGAGAGTCTGGTTTGGTGAGACACATGGCAACGGGTGGAGCCGTCATTTTGTCGGCGACGATCAAGCCCTTTGAAGCTCGTGAGATTGGCGAGGCAATGGCGGGAAGCGGCATTCACTTGATCGATACACCAGTGTCCGGCGGCTTTCCGGGAGCTCAAGGTGGGACGCTTACGATGATGGCGTCTGCGCCTGACAATGTTCTGGATGAGTTTGCCCCGGTGATGGAGGCCGTGAGTGCAAACATTCACCGAGTTGGAACCGAGGCAGGGATAGGGCAGACCGTGAAGGCCTGCTTGCAATCTCTGATCGGAGCTCAGTTCTCGGCGACGTTTGAGGCTGCTGCACTTGCCGCAAAGGCAGGGGTTCCCGGTCAGGTTATTTTGGACGTGTTTTCGACGTCGTCTGCGGGTTGCGGTATCGTCAATAACGCGCTTGAGAAGATCATCGACCGGCAGTTCGAAGGGACTGGTAGTCACATCAACACGATGCACAAGGACTTAACGATCTCGATGGGCCTCGGGGAAGAGTTGGGCGTGCCGCTTCATACGGCGGCGGCCGCGATGCAAATTTTTCATGCTGGCAGAACGAAGTACCCGAACGGCGACAACTGGGTGTGTACACGAGTCATTGAAGAGATTGTTGGTGCGGAGTTACACCGAGGAGGTGCCAAATGAAGCTAGGAGTTATTTGTGACGGCATTAGCCGTGACCTTGCCCACACTGTGGACGTCATGGATGAGTTCGACCTTGAGTACGCGGAGCTTCAGTTTGTCGGTGATACGGAGGTTGGTGACCATTCGCATTCCGAGATCCGTGACATCGATAAATTGCTTCGTGATCGTGGCAAGCCAGTTTCATGTTTGAGCCGCCATATCTTCGCGGGAATGACCACGGCCAACGAGCCGGGCGATGAACTTCACTCGTCGCACATGGAAGCTCTGAAACGCGTGATCGATATGGCGCATGTGGTAGGTAGCCCACTTGTTCGCATCATGACCAACAAGAAGGAGCAAATTCTATGGGGGACGGGCGGAGCGGAAAAATGGAACGTTGCGCACGGTGCCTGGCAGAAGACTCTGGAACTGATGGCCCCGGCGATGGATGTTGCGCGTGATGCTGGCGTCACGCTGGTCGTGGAAACGGGCAATGGCACGATGGTCAATTCCAATTGGACGGGTCGGAAGCTGATTGATGATCTGGACGCGAAGGATGTGCTGAAAATCCTATGGGATCCGGCCAACAACTGCTGGTGTCACGAGGAGGCCTATCCTCGTGGATACGAGACAGCCAAAGACGGATATCTTGGGCACATTCACATTAAGGATGTGCAGGTGGATACGCCGTCTGCCACTTTGGAGGTGCGACGCATGGGAGAGGGGCAACTGGCCGACCAGTTTCAGCCGATGGCCGACGCGTTGCGACACGATGGCTACGACGGCGTGGTCAGCTTTGAGAGTGTCTATCACCCTGGCGACGGAGACTTCGAGGCAGGCTTTCGGCTTTGCATTGATCGGTTCAAATCGATTTTTGGGTAAGCTGATCTTGGTCACGCGCTGGGCCAGACAAGGAATTTGCACGTGGCGCGAACTGGTCGCCGATTGGCTTCTTAGCGGTGAACAAAGTGCACGTTGTCAAACCCACAGCGCCAGTCAGTTACCTCGGCTGCGATCGCGTCACCTTTCAGTCCGCGCGCAATGAGTGTGGCCAAACGATCCGCGTGTTCCGAGGTCATGCCCCACCTCACCAACTCGGGCGTCCCTATACGCAGGCCATTCAAATCGCCCTTAACCTCAGGGGCAGGAAGACCAATACCGCACGCGAGAAAACCTGCTTTACGCAGTGTTTTGCTGGCATTCCGCCCACCACCAAACTTTTCGGCCAAAAGCGCGAACTGGTGTGAGGCTGTGAAGCCGTCGCGACCGGAGAACACTGGCACACCCAGCGCATCAAGGCTTTCGGCCAGTGCGCGCGACATCGCGATCATTTCAGCCGCGTAGTCCGATCCAAAGTCCCGCCAATCGAGCATCGTGACGGCCAATGCTGCCGACTTCGCTGCATCGAAGTTGGCCGTCATTCCAGGGAAGGCGATCGCATCAAGAGCCTGTGCGATCTCAGCTTCATTTGTCACGATCAAGCCGCCTGCCGGACCACCGAGGCTCTTGTAGGTGCTCATTGTCATGAAATGCGCACCTTCGGCCAACGGGTCTCGCCACGCTTTTCCAGCTATGACTCCACACTGATGCGCTGCGTCAAACATGACTTTAGCGTCTATTTCATCTGCAATGGTGCGGACGGCTTTTACCGGGTGTTCAAAGAGATTGAGGCTGCCGCCGACCGTAATCAGTTTCGGACGTTTTTTAAGCGCGAGGCTGCGCAATCCGTCGAGGTCAACAGTATAGCCATCGGCATTGGTTGGCGCATCTAAGGTACGCAAACCAAATAATCCGGCGCATCCGGCAAGGTGATGAGTGACGTGACCACCGATCGATGCAGGTGGGGCGATTATCACGTCGCCGGGTCTGCAGGTGGCCATAAAGCCGTACAGGTTCGCAATTGCACCGGAGGGTACGCGGATTTCGGCAAACTTGGCGTTGAAGACCTCTGCACACAGTTCGGCGGAAATGACCTCGATCTCTTCGATAGCTTCGAGACCCATCTCGTACTTGTCGCCCGGATACCCAAGGGAAGGTCGGGACCCGATACCAGAGGAAAGCAGGGCTTCCGCGCGCGGGTTCATCACATTGGTAGCGGGGTTGAGGTTGAAACACTCCCGTTCGTGGATCTCTCGGTTGCGAAGGGCGAGTTGCTCGAGTCTTTCCAGCAGAGTGCCGGATGCGGTGGTCGATGTTTCCGCCGCGATCTTCTGGACCAGAGTTTCGCAGTCTTTTGGAACCCAGTTTCTCGGCTCGATAGTCATCACTTTGCACTCCTAGTTTCGGTGCAGAATGGCTGGATCTCATGACAACGCAAACCAGTTATGCTAAAACTTGACGTAGAAAAATTAAGGCTAAGAACTATGGCTGTCGAACCTCGCCGCCCCAAGGGTCCACCTCTGAATGCGCTACGAGCCTTTGAGGCCGCAGCGCGACTTGGTGGGTTTGTTTCTGCCGCTGAAGAGTTGGGGGTTACTCCTGGTGCCATATCTCAGCATATCAAAGCGGTAGAACATTGGGCGGGGGTCCCCCTTTTTGAAAGAGGCGCACATGGAGTCTCTCTGTCTGGGTCGGGGCGACAGTTGTCGGCAGAGTTCACTGAAGCCTTTGATCTTCTTACTCAAGCAACGCAAAGTTTAAAGAATCTGGCACCAAACCCAGAGATCCACATTGCAGCGTTACCATCAATTGCGCAGCTTTGGCTGCCGAGAAGGCTAAGCCGATTGAGGCAAAAGCGTCCCGATCTCAATGTATCTGTCACAGCTATGGAGACCCCGCCCAGTCTAACAAGAGGACTATTTGATCTATCGGTTTTCTTTGTTGCGCGTGAAAACGCAGCTGAGAAGATCGTGCTTGAGGAAGATGTCATTTTGCCTGTTTGTTCGCCCGAGCTCGCGCGCGGTAGCGAGTTTGAGAAAACGCATCTACTTCATGACCAAACTTGGCAAGATGACTGGTCGATCTGGTCGGAGGCGACTGGGATTGCGGTTGGAGATCAGAAACGTGGGCCACAATACTCCTTGTATGCACTTGCAGTTGAGGAAGCGAAATCCGGCGCGGGTGTTCTCATGGGACACATCTGCCTGATCGAGCACGCACTTCGAGTTGGGGAACTCGTTGAGGTTTCTTCAGAAAGTGTCCGCACTGGTCGGGTGTTGGCTTTGGAGCTTCCACATAGGTCAAGACGGCATCCGAGCATTGATGAAGTCGTTGATCTCCTTAGGGAGCGGTTGCCGAGCATTGATTGACCTGCTCAATGTTTGCCTGTGGAATAGCGAGACGCTTGGGATTTGGCGCGGGAGGAACTGAGCATGGAAAGCGAACCATTTGTTCTGAGAGAGGATACTGATGGTGTTTCCATCCTCACTTTGAATGCGCCGAAGTCGATCAATTCCTTGTCCGAGGGAATGCTTGAATGCTTATCTGCGCGCCTCGATGAGATAGCTGATGATCGAGGCGTGAAAGCTGTGATCCTCAGATCTGCAGGGGATCAATTCTGCGCAGGGCACAATCTTAGAGAGATGACAGCGCGCCGGGCTGACGCCGACGGCGGTTTTCAATATTTTCAGGACCTTTTCGCAAAGTGTTCTGCCATGATGTTGCGTGTTGTGCGACTTCCGCAACCTGTCATCGCAGAGGTCAAAGGGATTGCTACAGCGGCCGGGTGCCAGCTTGTCGCGTCGTGCGATCTGGCAGTGGCATCGGAGGACGCAAGTTTTGCAACATCGGGTGTGAACATTGGGTTGTTTTGCTCGACGCCGATGGTGGCGCTGAGCAGAAATGTACCGCGCAAGATTGCAATGGAGATGCTGCTTTTGGGCGAGTTTCTTCCGGCAACTCGGGTTGCGGAGCTTGGCCTTGTGAACCGGGTTGTATCTAGAGCTGACCTCGAGGCGACGAGTATTGAAATGGCGCGAACGATTGCAGAAAAGTCGTCTGCAGCGGTCAAGATCGGTAAGCGCGCCTATTATCAACAGCTCGAGATGTCGTTGGAGGAAGCCTATGCGTTTGCAGGCCGTACTATGGCTGAAAATATGATGGCCAGAGATGCCGAAGCAGGAATCGAGGCGTTCACCAAGAAAGAGCCAATGCCGGATTGGACAGGGAACTGATTTTAGGGGGCGGTTTGCTTGCGGCTGACTTGGTAACCGACTGAAAATTTAGGGGATTACAGATGATAAATGCCGTTGTTTGGGGAGAGAACGTTCATGAGCGCGAGAGTGAGGTCGTCGCTAGCGTTTATCCAAATGGCATGCATGCTTGCATCGCGGACGCTCTAAATGCTGCAGGTGAGATTTCGGCGGCCACAGCCACATTACAGGAAGACGAGCATGGGCTGCCGGAAGAAAGGCTGGCCAAAACGGATGTTCTTTTGTGGTGGGGCCATGCCGCACATGGGGACGTTGACGACGCCGTTGTTCAGCGTGTCGCGGATCAGGTGTACGCTGGAATGGGGTTGATCCTTTTGCACTCGGCGCATTTCGCAAAGATCTTCAAAAAGTTGATGGGTACGCCTTGTAACTTAACCTGGCGCGAGGCTGGTGAGCGCGAGCGTCTTTGGGTTACGTCACGACAGCATCCGATAGCGCACGGGCTGCCGGATCATTTCGAGTTGGAACACGAAGAGATGTACGGCGAGCCCTTTGGTGTGCCGGAACCTTTGGAAACGGTGTTTGTCAGTTGGTTTCAAGGAGGTGAGGTGTTTCGATCAGGACTGACTTACAGGCGCGGTGCCGGTAATGTTTTTTATTTCCGGCCGGGGCATGAAGCCTACCCGACATACTATGATCCAAACGTTAGGCAGGTTCTGGTCAACGCAGTTCGTTGGGCCCACAACCCTGTTGCAAGGGAAGGCGATGTGCACGATGCGCCGAACTTACCGGTGGACAAAGCGCTCGAACCCTTAGAAGAGCGCGGACCGCGCCTGCACCAGGATGGTGAAGAAGGGTTCCGCTAAGATATCTTGTTTTGGCCCCGAGAAATTGGAATGTCGTGGGGTCAACAGCTCCGGTCGTTAGGTAGCATATGAAACCTTTGAGCCCTTGTTCGCGGCCAGCACTTTTTTTCAGACGAAGGTTACATCGACCCGGACCATCCTAGTCAGTCACAATAGCGATTTGAATCAAAATTTTACTGAGGGGTCCCGATGACGGATTGCTCAAGATCAATCGATGCACCGGTCAGAGGCGCCGACTCGCTGCTTAGCAGGTAGACTGCCAGCCTTGCTGGTTCGTCTGGCGTAAGGAGACGACTCCATGGACGATCCACGATAACGCGCTCCAGCCAGTCATCCCCTTGATTTAATGTGTTGGCCTGCATGCGGTGCTCGCCTTCGGTCAAAGTCCAACCGAGGTTTATGCCGTTTACGCGTATGTTCTCGCGCATGAAGGCGTTGGCCGTATTCCTTGTGAGGGTTTGTAATGCGCCTTTGGAGGCTGAGTAGATCGCCAGTTCCGGTGAGCCGGTGTGCGCGTTAACTGATTGGATGTTGACGATAGATCCAGTGCTCCCTCGCTTCAGAATGTCTTTAACAATGTGCTGCATCAGGAAGAACGGCGTGCGAGTGTTAATGGCGAACGTTCGATCCCATTCGTTCACGCCGCCAGACAGTAGGTCAGCGCGATCTGTAATTCCGGCCGCATTTACAAGCCCATCAATCCTTCCAAAAGTCTCGATGCCGGATTTGCAGATGGTTTCTGCGGCGTCCGATTCTTCGAGGTCAGCAGCAACCGCGTGTACCTGAGTTTTTGGAGAGAGTTCTGCTTCCACCTGCTGCAGTCGTTTCCCATCGACGTCGGTCAACACAAGACCTGCAGCATTTGCTTTGGATGCCTCGTGAGCGACTGCGCGTCCAACGCCGTTTGCGGCGCCAGTCACAAGGATTATCATATCGCTCAGGTCTATTTTCATGCGCGCCTTCCTCAACCTCGACCTAGGGTCTTCGAGCGGACATCTTGGGCTTTTGGCGTTTTGTCTCTAGTAATCTTCAACCAGCACAACCCCGGGAAGGGACTTCAAAGCCCCCTTGATTTGTGGGGACACTGGCCAGCCCTCACCGATTGACACCGCGACATCTTGGGTCGTGTCGTTGAGCGGGACGGCCAGCGCGGTGAGCAGGACCTCTCCGCGCGCGCGAATTGATTTGTCGGCTTTGTAGCGTTCGAGGACTGATTGGATCATAGGGACGACACCCGCGTCGTCGATCATCACATTCAAGCCTGCAGACGCAGCGTCGACGATGCCGTCGATTGGTGCAACCGAGCGCGCGATGGGGTCAAATTGACCGTCGTTAAAGCGCGCTTCAAGCGTCATCACCACTTGCGTTGTCTGCTCAAAGACTTTGCGGATGGATTCAAAGTCATCCGGGAACAAAGCCATGCCTGAGACTTGCCCAGTTGGGTCAGAAATATTCATTCGAAAGAATCGAGTTCCGCGCCCTGACTTTCGTTCCTGTAAGGCAGAAACGATCACCCCAACGCGCGCGATAGCGGCGCCTTCGGCCTCAGCTTTCTCCTGGATTTCTGCTAAGGTCATCAGCCCTTTGCGCTTGAGCGCCTGAGCATAGTCATCGAGAGGGTGGCCTGAGAGATAAAACCCGATGGCTGTTTGTTCTTCGGCAAGTCGTTCGTTTGGGAGCCAGTCGTCAACGCGGGACAGTCGCGGTTCAGGCAGGTCATCTCCAGCTTCTCCAAAAAGGGAAACTTGAGCGCTATCGCGTTGTTCATGGATTGCAGCCGAGTATGCGGTGAGCTGGTCAAGCGACTGGAAGATGCGGCGTCGGTTGGGGTCGAGCTGGTCAAATGCTCCGGCACGTGCGAGCATCTCCAACGGACGCTTACCTACGCGCTTTAGATCTACGCGGCGCGCGAAATCGAAAACATTGACGAACTTCCCCTCTTGACGAGCTTTGACGATAAGACGCATGGCCTCGACTCCGACATTCTTCAGGGCTCCCAGCGCGTAGACGAGTTTTTGATCGCTGACAGAAAATGTTGCGTCGGACCTGTTAACGCATGGTGGAACAATCTCGATGTCCAGACCGCGGCGTACCTCGTTGGCATAGGTATCGAGTTTTTCAGTCAGGTGCAGGTCGCAGTTCATGACACCAGCCATGAATTCGACCGGGTGGTTCGCCTTGAGCCAAGCAGTTTGGTAGCTGACCACGGCGTAGGCGGCCGCATGGGATTTGTTGAAACCGTAGTTTGCGAACTTATCGAGTAGGTTCCAGACTTCGAGCGCTTTCTTCTTGTCGACGCCGTTCTTTGCCGCGCCTTCGAGAAACTTTGGGCGCTCTGCGTCCATGGCTTCCTGAATTTTCTTACCCATGGCGCGGCGCAGCAAGTCGGCTCCGCCAAGCGAGTATCCCGCCATTTCCTGTGCGATCTGCATCACCTGTTCCTGGTAGACGATGATGCCTTGGGTTTCGTCGAGGATGTGGTCGATGGAGGGGTGGAGCCTTTCACGTTTTGCACGGGCATTTTTTACGTCACAGTACTGCGGAATGTTTTCCATCGGACCCGGGCGGTAAAGCGCGACGAGGGCCACAATGTCCTCTATGCATGTCGGGCGCATCCTGCGAAGTGCATCCATCATGCCCGAGCTTTCCACTTGGAACACGGCGACTGTCTGGGCCTTGGCGTACAGTTCGTATGTGCCCTCGTCGTCTAAAGGAATGAGGCCAATGTCGTTTTCGGTCCCGGGCTCGGGCTTATAGAGCTCGGAGCCATCAGCGGCGATGTGCAGAGGGCGACCGCTAGCCAGGATTTGTTCGATCGCGTTTTGAATAACAGTGAGGGTCTTCAGGCCAAGAAAGTCGAATTTGACGAGGCCCGCTTGTTCGACCCATTTCATGTTGAACTGGGTGGCCGGCATCTCGGATCGCGGATCGCGATAAAGGGGCACGAGCGCGTCCAGCGGACGGTCTCCGATCACAACGCCTGCGGCGTGCGTGGACGCGTTTCGCAGAAGGCCTTCGACCTGTTGACCATAAGTTAGGAGTCGTTCAACGACCTCTTCCGCCTTGGCTTCTTCACGGAGGCGCGGTTCGTCTGCAAGGGCCTTTTCGATAGAAACAGGTTTTACGCCTTCGACGGGGATTAGTTTGGAAAGTCGGTCAACCTGGCCGTACGGCATTTGCAGGACGCGTCCGACATCGCGCACTGCAGCTTTTGATAGGAGAGCACCAAAGGTTATGATCTGGCCAACGCGATCGCGGCCGTACTTTTCCTGAACGTAACGAATGACCTCCTCTCGCCGATCCATGCAAAAATCGATGTCGAAGTCTGGCATTGAGACGCGTTCTGGGTTGAGGAAGCGTTCGAACAGCAGCGAGTAACGCAACGGATCGAGGTCGGTGATGGTCAGTGCGTATGCGACGAGCGACCCTGCACCTGAACCACGGCCCGGACCGACAGGAATATCGTGATCCTTGGCCCATTTGATGAAGTCGGCAACGATAAGGAAGTAGCCGGGAAAGCCCATGCCTTCGATGATGCCGAGCTCGAATTCCAGTCGCGTTTCGTATGCTTTGACGGGGGCAACGGGCTCGATGACAGCGAGACGCGCTTTCAACCCGTCGAACGATTGCTTGCGGAGTTCTTCGACTTCATCGTCGGCGAACTTTGGTAGAATCGGGTCGTGCCTCTCAGCGGCGAAGGCACAACGACGCGCGATTTCAACAGTGTTTTCGGTAGCTTCCGGGAGGTCAGCGAATAGCGTTGCCATTTCGGACTGAGATTTGAAGTAGTGTTGCTCGGTTAGGCGTCGGCGTGGCGCTTGCTGGTCGACGTAGGCACCTTCGGAGATGCAGATCAGCGCATCGTGCGCCTCGTACATATCTGCTTTTGGGAAGTAGACGTCGTTGGTTGCCACAAGCGGGAGGTCCATGGCGTACGCCATCTCGATAGAGGGTGCTTCTGTCAGCCGTTCAGCTTCGGGTTGTTGTCCGGCGTCCGTCGGGTGCCGCTGAATTTCGACGTAGAGTCGATCACCAAAGGCCGCCGCCAGTAATCTCATCAATGCTTGGGCTTTGGGTTTTTGCCCTGCGCGGAGCAATCGACCAATGGGGCCGTCTGGGCCGCCGGTGAGGCAGATCAGACCCTCAGAATTTGATTTGATCTCTTCCAGCGTGACGTGTGGCCAGTCGGCTTCGCGCAGGTATAACGCGGAGTTGAGCCGCATCAGGCATTCGTAGCCTGCGCGGTTCTGTGCCAGCAGCACGATGGGGGCTGGCGGTATAGGTTTTTCTCCTGGTTGTGCGCGCTCGTAGGCGAGGTCGATCTGACAACCAACGATAGGTTGGACGCCTTTTCCGATCGCGGATACCGAGAATTCCAGTGCCGAGAACATGTTGTTCGTATCGGTGACGGCCACGGCGGGCATGTCCGCCTGATCGCAAAGCTGAGGTAGGGATTTCAGGCGTACCGCACCTTCGAGAAGCGAATATTCGGTGTGAAGGCGGAGGTGAATGAACTTGGGTTGGTTCGTCATGCGACGAACGTATTTTGAGGTGCACGGGAGCGAAAGTACAAAATGGGCGCTGACCCCAAATTTGGAGCACGGCCTTTTACGGTCAGCACATCTTTCGGGGAGGCAAGGCGTCTTTGCGGGCGTGTGAGTGCTATGCGGAAAGGCGATGAAACAAGCCTCTTGCCAAACAAAACTTCGCAGGCTTTGATTTGGAACTGAAACAGACGCGCGTTCTCTACGCCGCATCGACGGCGCGCATAGGTCTCTGGTTCATCGGGTAAGGCGGCGGGAACTCACATGTCGATCAGGTTTTCTCTAAACGGGGAAACTGTGGAGGTGGAGGCATCTCCCACTACAACCCTTTTGGACTGGTTGCGCGAAAGGCAGAAACTCACCGGCACAAAGGAAGGCTGCAACGAAGGTGATTGTGGTGCGTGCACCGTGATGGTGACAGAGCCTACCGTAGATGATGGATCAAGATCGCGGGCGCTAAACGCGTGTATTTTGTTTCTGCCGCAGTTGCACGGAAAGTCTGTAACGACAGTTGAGGGACTGAAAGGACCCAATGGGCAGTTGCACCCTGTCCAGACCGCGATGGTCACACACCATGGAAGCCAGTGCGGATTCTGCACACCTGGAATCGTGATGTCGATGGTCGTTGGTCATAGAAATGGTAGGAAAGACCACGACAATGTCTTGGCGGGTAACTTGTGCCGGTGCACTGGGTATGCCCCCATCGTGCGCGCAGCCGAAAGCATCGAGGGTGTGTCTGAACCGGATTGGGTTAACACAGCTTGTCCTGATGTAGGCTCAGATGCGCTTTTTCCGGAAACGTCAGATGAACTGGCAGAGTGGTATCTTTCACATCCTGATGGAACGTTGATTGCTGGAGCGACGGATGTGGGCTTGTGGGTAACCAAGGGCCTTGCTCCGTTGCAAGAAGTCGCTTTTCTGCATCGCTGCCGCGATTTGCAGGGCATAGAGGTATCTGATGACGGCATTCGTGTTGGCGCGGCGGTGACGATGGCTGACATACTGCCGATTCTGAAAGAGCACCACTTTTCCTATGCTGAAATGGTTCGGCGTTATGGTTCGGAGCAGGTTCGGCAAGCGGCAACGATTGGTGGCAACATCGGTAACGGTTCGCCAATTGGAGATAACCCGCCTGCATTGATCGCGCTTGGCGCGATGCTGCACCTTAGGAAGGGCGACTCGCGGCGGACGTTGCCGCTGGAGGACTTCTTCTTGGAATACGGCGAGCAGGATCGTGAACCGGGTGAGTTTGTCGAGGCAGTGGAGTTTCCGAAAGATGCGCCAAACCTTCGCTGTTACAAGATTTCTAAGCGCTTCGATCAGGATATTTCGGCAGTCTGCGGGTGTTTCAACCTGAAGATTGAAGACGGTTTCGTCGCTGACGCGCGGATCGCATTTGGAGGAATGGCGGGAGTTCCAAAGCGTGCGCCGTCTGGTGAGGCCGCGCTGGTTGGGCGGTCGTGGAGTTTGGAAACGGCGCAGGCAGCGGCCGAGTTTTTTGTGGATGACTTCACGCCACTGACGGATATGCGTGCCGGGGCAGAGTATCGAATGAAGGTCGCTCAGAACTTGCTGATCCGGTACTTTCACGATCTCTCTGGGTTGGAAACCTCGGTCTTGGAGGTACGGCCGTGAGTATTGCGAAGCCTTTACCGCATGATGCGGCGCCGTTGCATGTCACTGGTACAGCGCGTTACGTGGATGACATTCCGCTGCCCGAGGGCGCGTTGCATTTGGCGTTCGGCACATCGGATGTGGCGCACGGCAAGATCGTCAGAGTTGATTTGAGTGATGTGCGACAGGCGGATGGAGTTGTGGCGGCTCTGACTGCTTCCGACTTGCCACATCACAATGATGTTTCGCCGTCGCCAAGCCCAGAGCCCTTACTTGCCGAAGATACCGTGCAATTCATTGGGCAACCGGTCTTCCTTGTTGTCGCCACCAGCCATTTGGCAGCGCGGAAGGCGGCTCGACTTGGGAAAGTCGACATTGAACCCTTGCCTGCCATTTTAACTATTGATGAGGCCGTTGCCGCGAAGTCTCACTTTGAAGAAGGGCCGAGGATTTACGAGAAAGGCGATGCGAAAACTGCGTTTGGCCGGTCGGAGAATGTCCTGGAAGGCTCAATCGATATTGGTGGTCAAGAGCACTTTTATCTGGAAGGCCAAGCCGCCGCTGCTTTGCCGCAAGAAGGCGGAGACATGGTGGTCTACTCCTCCACGCAGCACCCAACGGAAATCCAGCATAAAGTGGCAGAAGCGCTCGGGGTCCCGATGCACTCCGTCCGGTGCGAAACTCGACGAATGGGTGGCGGGTTTGGAGGCAAAGAAAGCCAAGGCAACCACTTAGCCGTGTCTTGCGCAGTTGCAGCGGCGGTGACCGGGCAACCGTGCTCCATGCGGTATGATCGTGATGATGATATGATGATCACCGGGAAACGGCATGATTTTCGTATCGATTACCGCGTTGGATTTGACAGCGACGGTAAGATTGATGCCGTGGACTTTCTGCAGCTGTGCCGATGCGGTTGGTCGATGGACCTATCGTTACCGGTAGCCGATCGTGCGATGCTGCATGCTGACAACGCATATCACATTCCGAATATGCGGATTGAGTCCCACCGGTTGAAGACGAACACTCAATCGGCCACAGCGTTCAGGGGTTTTGGCGGGCCTCAAGGGATGTTGGGCATTGAGCGCGTTCTGGATCACGTCGCGCACGCGGTTGGGAAGGAGCCAGCGGAGGTCCGGCGGCTCAATTATTATCAAGATTCTGATACTAGGGGATTCCAGAAGGGTGTCCCTTTTGAGAGCGAGCACTCCCCGCCACCAGAGGAAAAGCTGGCACAGTCAACGCACTACCATATGCCAGTTGAGGATTTCATCCTACACGAACTGACCGACGAACTTCTTAATAAGTCAGACTATGCAGCCCGTCGGCAGGCGGTTCAGGCATGGAATGATGAAAACGATATTTTGAAGCGCGGGATTGCGTTTTCTCCTGTGAAGTTTGGGATCAGTTTTACTCTGACGCATCTCAATCAAGCCGGCGCTCTTGTCCATATCTACCAAGACGGCTCAGTGCACCTGAATCATGGCGG
>CAZMRS010000005.1:0-19205 GCA_964568435.1 uncultured Boseongicola sp.
ACACCGCCCATAGCGACCATTTCAGATGTCGCGCTCGCAGGATTGCCAGAGAGAAACGGAGGCAGAAGTGCGACGAAGAATATCGACAGCTTTGGGTTCAAAATGTTGATCAGGGCACCGCGCCGCGCAATTCGCAAATCGGTGTCTCTCGACTTCTTTGGTTGAATTGACAGCGCTCCGTCTGATTTGAGAGCTTGCCATGCCAGATACATCAAGTACGCAACGCCTGCGAACTTCACGATTGTGAATAGCAGGGCGCTGGTATGCAAAATCGCGGCGAGGCCAAGAATTGCCGCGAGCAAGTGCGGGACAATTCCGAACGTGCACCCAGCTGCTGCAGCGATGGCCGCGCGCCGCCCTTGTCCCAACCCAAGCGCCAAAGTGTATATGACGCCGGTACCTGGAGCGATCACCACAACAAAGGCTGTTATCAAGAACTGCAACGTCACTAGGCTGGCTCTCTCAAAACACGAGGGACTTTGAACTCGACCCGTTCCTTAGCGGTTTCCACAAGTTCAACGGTCACATCAAAGTGCTGGCGGAATGCGTCAATGACCTCGTTGACGAGAACTTCCGGCGCGCTCGCCCCGGCGGTAAGGCCAAGCGAAGAGATACCTTCGAGCGCCCGCCAATCAATATCGGCCGCGCGCTGGACAAGCTGGGCGTATTCGCAGCCTGCATTCTTCCCAACTTCGACGAGACGTTTTGAGTTAGATGAGTTGGGCGCACCGATCACGAGAAGCGCGTCGATCTTGGGTGAAACGGCTTTCACTGCTTCCTGACGGTTCGTTGTCGCGTAGCAGATGTCTTCTTTGTGAGGGCCCACAATGTTCGGAAATCTGGCTTGCAGGGCAGTGACGATCTCGGCGGTATCGTCCACCGAAAGCGTTGTTTGAGTGATAAACGCCAGCTTGTCAGGATCACGCGGCGTAATGGTGGCGACATCGTCCACGGTTTCGACAAGTATGACTTCGCCCGTTGGCAGCTGACCCATGGTGCCGACTGTTTCGGGATGACCGTCGTGACCGATCATCACCATCTGCAGCCCATTGTTGTGGTGCCGCTCGGCTTCGATGTGGACTTTGCTTACCAATGGGCAGGTTGCGTCGACGTAAACCATCTCGCGCCGCGCAGCTTCTGCAGGCACAGCCTTTGGGACCCCATGCGCCGAGAAAATTACCGGTCTGTCGTCCGGGCATTCGTCGAGTTCCTCGACGAAGACTGCGCCTTTCTCGCGAAGCGCATCCACAACGAATTTATTGTGTACGATCTCGTGCCGGACAAATACCGGCGCGCCCCATTTATCCAGAGCAAGCTCGACTATTTTGATGGCACGATCCACACCCGCGCAAAACCCGCGTGGCGCTGCCAAGTACAATGTGAGGGTTGGTTTCGTCATTCGCAAAGTCTCCGCCTATAGACCTATTCGCTCCATGCCAAAGGGTCCAGCCGAAGTGTTCGGCTGGACGCTGCCTTCACGGCGAAAATTTTGCGTTAGTCTTGATCTTCTCGCGGTTCACGCGTTGGTCGGCCAATCACGTCTCGAAGTTCTTCGAGCTCGATGAAATTGTCGGCCTGGCGGCGCAATTCGTCTGCGATCATTGGCGGTTGGCTACGGATGGTTGAAACAACCGAAACCCGTACACCTTGGCGCTGCAGGCTTTCGATCAATGGACGAAAATCGCCATCTCCCGAGAACAGAACAACATGATCGACATGGGGAGCGAGTTCCATCGCGTCCACTGTCAATTCGATGTCCATGTTGCCTTTCACTTTGCGGCGCCCCTGGCCGTCAGTGAACTCCTTTGCCGGCTTCGTAACCATCGAGTAGCCGTTATAGTGCAGCCAATCCACGAGCGGGCGAATGGGAGAGTATTCCTCATTCTCAAGCAGCGCAGTATAGTAAAAAGCCCTTAACAACTTTCCGCGCCGCATGAATTCTTGGCGCATCAGTTTGTAGTCGATGTCAAAGCCCAACGCTTTGGATGTGGCATAAAGATTCGCCCCATCAATGAACAGCGCAAGCCGTTCGTCCCTATAGAACATAAAAAACCCCTTCCGATTCTAGTTCCGGCAGGGCGTGGTCCGAGAGTGTGAGTGGATCAAACCGGCCCGCTGGCTCGCGATATAAGTCAAAAAACACATATCAATGCAACTATATATTCTGCGTTGAACTGCTTGTTGACAGTTTTGTGTCAGTCCTCGCTGCCTAAGGTTGAAAAGATGGTTCTGTTGGTCCTTTTGACGCGTGGAAAGCGGGTCAATCAAATTGCTGCAAAAGCTAAGAATCAGCTTGTATTTTTGGTAGTCAGGGCCTACTTGTGCGGCCTGATCCCCATTTGTACGGAGAGACACATGGCCCGCGTGACGGTTGAAGACTGCGTTGACAAGGTTCCGAACCGCTTCGAACTGGTAATGCTTGCTGCCCATCGGGCACGCGAGATTTCGACCGGTGCGTCGCTGACTGTTGATCGCGACAACGACAAAAATCCAGTCGTAAGCCTCCGTGAAATCGCGGACGAGGCTCAGTCCGCCGAGGACCTGCGCGAGCGCATGATCGAAAGCCATCAGACCCAGATTGAAGTCGACGAGCCTGAAGAAGACGCGATGGCACTTCTCATGGGTGCTGAGACTGACAAGCCCGCAGAAGACGATCTGAGCGAAGAGAAGTTGCTGCGTGCTCTTATGGAAGCCCAGCGTCAGCCGTAAGGGTTAGGAGCGCGGTCCAAGGGAGTGGCCGATGATCGACGCCGAAGACCTGATCGCGCTCGTCCGCAACTACAACCCAAAGACAAATGCCAAGTTGATTGCCAAGGCATTCGACTATGGGCGTGAAATGCACGAGGGCCAGCTGAGGCATTCGGGTGAACCGTATTTCACACACCCAGTCGCCGTCGCTGCGATTCTGACCGAGCAACAGCTGGATGATGCGACCATCATCACGGCGCTGTTGCACGATACCATCGAGGACACGCGTTCCACCTACTCGGACATCGTAGATAAATTCGGCACAGAGATTGCGGAACTTGTGGATGGTGTCACCAAGCTGACAAACCTCCAGCTGTCGTCGACAGAGACAAAACAGGCTGAGAACTTCCGCAAGCTTTTCGTTGCGATGTCCAAAGACCTGCGTGTCATTCTGGTGAAACTCGCTGACCGCCTGCACAATATGCGCACAATCCGGTCGATGCGTGTTGAGAAACAGGCCCAGAAAGCCCGCGAGACCATGGACATATACGCTCCATTGGCCGGTCGAATGGGCATGCAGTGGATGCGCGAAGAACTCGAAGACCTCGCATTTAGGGTTCTGTATCCAGATGCGAGAAACTCGATCATTCGTCGGTTCATTACCTTGCAACGCGAAACGGGCGATGTGATCCAGAAAATTACGTCCGATATCGAGAGTGAGTTGGACAAGGCGGGGCTGAAGGCCGAAACATTTGGCCGCGCCAAGAAACCGTATTCGATCTGGCGGAAAATGCAGGAGAAAGATATCGGTTTTTCCCGATTGTCGGACATCTATGGTTTCCGCATTTTGGTGGAAACTGAGGCTGACTGCTATGCAGCTCTAGGCGCTGTCCATCAAAGATGGCGCTCAGTCCCTGGGCGCTTCAAGGACTACATCTCGCAACCGAAATCCAACGGCTATCGCTCTATTCACACGACCGTTTCGGGTCGCGACGGAAAACGGGTGGAAGTTCAAATCCGCACCCATGTGATGCACGAGGTGGCCGAAGCCGGTGTCGCGGCGCACTGGTCGTATCGTGATGGGGTTCGTGCGGAGAACCCGTTTGCAGTGGATCCCGCGCGCTGGATTTCGACTCTGACTGAACGTTTTGACGAGGAAGACCATGATGAGTTCCTCGAGCACGTAAAACTCGAGATGTATGCTGACCAGGTGTTCTGCTTCACCCCGAAAGGCGAGGTTGTGAAGTTGCCGCGCGGCGCAACACCGCTGGATTTTGCCTATGCCATTCACACCCGAATAGGTGACAGTTGCGTGGGTGCAAAAGTCGACGCAATCAGGGTGCCGCTTTGGACTCGTTTGCGGAATGGGCAGTCGGTCGAGATTATGACGGCTGAAGGTCAGCGTCCGCAAGCGACGTGGATCGACATCGTTGCAACCGGACGCGCCAAGGCAGCAATTCGTAGATCGCTGCGCGAAGAAGATCGCGAACGTTTCATCAAGCTGGGGCGTGAACTGGTGCGCGTGGCGTTTGAACATATTGGCAAACGGGCGACCGAGAAGGCGCTGACGACCGCAGCGAAGCACCTTGGTCTTGACGACCGTGACACACTTTTGGCGCGCATTGGCTCGGCAGAGTTGACCGCTCGGCAGGTCATACAGACGCTATATCCCGAGTTGGCTAACAGAAGCGGTGATGAAATCGACACCGCCCGCGCGGTTGTGGGGTTGAAACCCAGTCAGACGTTTCGACGCGCAGCGTGCTGTCAACCTGTCCCGGGCGAGCGGATTGTGGGGATCAGCTACCGCGGCAAAGGCGTTATGATCCACGCAATTGATTGCGAAGCCCTTGCAGAACTTGCGGACAGCACTGACAGATGGGTTGATCTTCACTGGCAAGAGGGGCGACATCCGGCAGCGCACTCCGTCAGCCTTGATCTTACAATTGCGAATGACAGTGGCGTGTTAGGGCGGATTTGCACATTGATCGGCGAGCAGGGCGCGAATATCTCTGATTTGGTGTTCATTGACCGAAAACCGGACTTTTATCGCCTCATTGTCGACGCGGATCTGAGGGATATTGAACATCTGCACGCAGTAATGCTCGCCCTTGAGGCTGATAGCGACGTTGCTGCAATCACGCGACACAGAGACCTGAGCCGCAAACCTTAGGAACGACGGAAACACGAGTGGTATTCAAAAGGCGCACACCAAAGACTTACTGGGAAGCCTTTAAGCATGCGTTTTATCCGCAGGGCGGTTGGACGCGCGCCATTCAATATCTGATCCATCGCGTGCGTCGCTTGCCAGACCCAGCCCACAAGATCAGTCGTGGCATCGCCGTCGGGGTGTTCACTTGCTTCACGCCGTTTTTTGGAATGCACTTCTTAATCGCAGCCTGGCTCGCTTGGCTTGTGCGTGGAAATGTCATGGCCGCACTCATGGCAACGTTCTTTGGAAACCCACTGACTTTTCCCATCATCGCTGCTGTGTCGATGGAGTTGGGTGCATTCCTTCTTGGGCGCCCGCCAATTCCTCTTCAACTGGTGCTCCCGGCGTTCTCGGACGCCGCCGTTGAACTTTGGCAGAACTTTATGGCGGTATTCACCGCTGAGAGAACTGCATGGGGTAGTCTCAGCGGATTCTGGAACCGGTACTTCTTGCCGTATCTGGTGGGCGGTGTTTTTCCTGGGATTTTGAGTGGCACTGCTGGCTACCTGCTCTCGAACCCGGTGCTTAGCGCCTACCAAAAGGCACGTGTCGCACGGCTGAAGAAGAAGTTTGCGAAGAAACGTGAGCGTGCCGAGGCCCGTCGCGCAGAGAGCAGGCTCCTCGAAGAGGCCGAGGACCCCTTGGACCGAGCTGCAGAGTAGCGCGCCTTACTTGCTCTGAAGAGTTAGTCGTGTCACCAGACACTCATGGCAAAAAGAGCAGCCCCTAAAAAATCGACTCGCCGTGCCAAGGCGAAACAAACACCTCGCCGCCGTCCTTTGAAATGGTTGGGGCAGTCTGCGCTCGCTTTCCTGGCCGCGATGCTTTTGAGCATTGGCATTTATACAATCGTACCCCCACCAACGACACCATACATTCTGAGCGAAGGCGTTCGGCTTGGCGGTATTCGGCGTGATTGGGTGCCGGCGGACACGATAGCTCCGGAGGCTTTGCAGGCTGTCGTTGCAGCGGAAGATGCCAATTTCTGCCTGCATTGGGGGTTCGATATGGAGCAGCTCCGCGCCGCCATCTCGGAAGGAGCTGATCGAGGTGCTTCCACGTTAACCCAGCAAACAGTGAAGAACGTCTGGCTCTGGCAGGGCAGGAGTTGGCCCCGCAAAGCGATCGAGTCGGTTATGACCCCCCTGGTCGAGGCCTTGTGGAGCAAGCGCAGGATTGTTGAGGTGTACATCAACGTGGCTGAATTTGATGAAGGCGTCTTTGGCATCGAAGCCGCAGCTCAACATCATTTTGGTGTAAGAGCAGCCGATCTTTCTCTGAGGCAGGCATCACTTCTGGCGGCTGTTTTGCCCAACCCGAAAGAGAGGCAGGCGGTTAACCCATCCAGCTTTATTGATCGGCGAGCACGCTCAGTTGCAGATGGTGCTTTGACCATTCTTGCAGATGGCCGGGCGGATTGTTTCACACGGTAAACTGCAACTTGCGAAGAGTTGAATCCGAGCGCGCTCTCAGGCATTGAAGAGGCACGCAACGAAGCAGGTGCTCTTTTCGATGATCCGGCTCTACCACGTCCCGCTTTCTCCCTTCTGCCGAAAGGTCAGGCTGTCGCTTGCTGAGAAAAAACTCGAGGTAGAACTCATTGAAGAAAGGTATTGGGAGCGCGATGCAGATTTCCTTCGCCGTAACCCTGCGGGAAAGGTTCCGGTCCTCAAGATCGACGGGCATACACTTTCCGAAAGCGCCGCGATTTGCGAGTACATCGAAGAAGCCTATCCCGAGCCACCGCTATTGCCGAAAGACTTGGCCGAGCGTCACGAAGTCCGGCGATTGGTGGGCTGGTTTGATGACAAGTTCCACACCGAGGTTACGTCGAAACTCCTCTACGAGCGGGTCAACAAAAAGATCACGAAAGAAGGGTACCCGGATAGTTCGAATGTGAAATCCGGGGCCCGTGCGATCAAAATGCACCTCGATTACATGTCGTGGCTATTGGACCAAAGGCGGTGGCTGGCGGGGAATGAGTTGTCCTTGGCGGACTTTGCCGCGGCGGGTCATCTCTCGGCGCTGGATTATATTTCCGATGTGGATTGGAACGCATTCCCAACGGTTCACGACTGGTATGCGCGCATCAAGTCGCGTCCCGCATTCCGTAGATTGTTAGCCGACACTGTCCCCGGTTTCCCGCCGCCGTCGCATTACGCTGACTTAGACTTCTGAGCGGTATGGCGACACCCCGCGCCAGCGAAACCCTCAAAGACAGGCTTCTAGACAGGGCTTTCGAGGCTGGGTTTGCCTCCGTGCGTGTCTGCAAGCCTGACGCAATACCTGATGTTCCGCACCGGCTCGATGAATTTCTGAGCAAGGAACGGCATGGCCAAATGTCATGGCTTAAAGAGCGGTCAAACTGGCGTGGCGATCCACGTGTCCTTTGGCCGAACGTAAGATCTATCGTGATGCTAGCCGAACCTTACACCCCAGATCACAATCCGCTGGATGACCTCACCCACGGAGACCGCGGAGTGATCTCGGTCTACGCACGCAACAAGGACTACCACGACGTTGTGAAAAAGCGTCTCAAGAAAGTGGCGCGTTGGTTGGTCGCCGAAGCGGAGTGCGAGGTTAAGGTCTTTGTCGACACAGCCCCGGTTGCCGAGAAGCCATTAGGTCAAGCCGCGGGACTTGGTTGGCAAGGCAAACACACGAATTTGCTGAGCCGTGAATTGGGGAACTGGTTTTTTCTAGGCGCAATCTTCACAACGGCCGAGTTGCCCCCGGATGATGCCGAAATCGATCATTGTGGCACGTGCACACGCTGCCTTGATGTCTGCCCGACTGATGCGTTTCCTGCACCATTTCAATTGGACGCTCGGCTTTGCATTTCATATCTGACGATCGAGCATAAAGGGCCGGTGGCTCCTGAGCTACGCGCCAAAATCGGCAACCGGATATATGGGTGCGATGACTGTCTTGCGGTGTGCCCCTGGAACAAATTTGCCGAAGCCTCACGAGACATACGTTATAGCGCGCGCGATGATCTCACGTTGCCACCCCTTGCAGAGCTGGCCGCGCTGGATGACGCGGGATTTCGTGCGCGGTTTTCGGGGTCACCAATCAAGCGAATTGGACGAAATCGTTTTGTTCGAAATGTTCTATACGCAGTAGGAAATTCCGGAGACTCGTCGCTCAAACAGGTTGCGCAACGGCTGACAAACGATCCGGATCCAACTGTCAGTGACGCCGCGCGCTGGGCAGGTGACCAATTGGAGTGAACGCTGGTCCAACCGGAGCCATCTTGATAAGCCTCGCGCATGAGCCTTTCGCAGCCGAATCCCTTCCGCGCCATATCTCTCAAGATCACGTCTGTTCTGCTGTTTGTTGTTATGGCGACGCTTATCAAAGCCGCGTCCGCTGAGGTGCCGCCAGGACAAACGGTCTTCTTCCGATCGCTATTTGCGATGCCAGTCATACTTGTTTGGCTTTCGATGCAGGACAAGCTTCCGTCAGGCCTGGGTACAAGAAATCCGCTCGGTCACTTGTGGCGGGGGTTAATTGGCTCGACGGCGATGGGTTTGAGCTTTGCCGGGCTTGCGATCCTACCTTTGTCTGAAGTGAAAGCGATCCAATATGCAATGCCGCTCTTCGTGGTCATCCTCGCGGCGCTTTTTCTAGGCGAGCGTGTCAGGGCCGTGCGATTGACTGCGGTTGCAATGGGGATGGTTGGTGTCCTGATTATCCTGTGGCCGCGATTGTCCGCCTTCACCGACGGAAACGTCGATTCCCGCATGGCGTTTGGAGCAACTATCGTTTTGGCCGGATCAGTCTGCGCGGCCTTCGCGCAGATATTCGTGCGCAAGCTCGTTGAAACCGAGGAGACCGCGGCAATCGTTTTCTGGTTCTCGGTGACCGCGACAGGCTTGTCCCTTGCGACACTTCCCTTCGGGTGGGTTGTTCCATCGGTCTTTGCTGCAGCGTGTCTTATAGGAGCCGGGTTTGTCGGTGGTTTGGGACAGATACTTTTGACAAGTGCATACCGTTTTGGCGACGCCTCGATCGTGGCTCCATTCGAGTACTCTTCCATGCTGTTTGCCGTCGCGATTGGCTATATGTTGTTCGACGAAGTGCCGACGGCGACCATGTTGATCGGCGCGAGTATCGTCATCGCCGCTGGTGTCATGATCATCCTGCGTGAACAGTACCTCAAAATTCAGCGGGGCAAGGGGCGGCAACACGTTACCAAGTACGGCTAACGGATTGCGCGAAATGCACTGTTTCCCGCCTAAGGCGCACGCTGTCGTGGACGCACCACCGTGATTTGAGGCATAATACCGTCATTATTTTATTGAATTTACGAGGTGCCCTGTGGGGTATGATGTTCATATAACACGCAAGGACGACTGGTCTGACGGCGACGGTCCATCCATTTCTCGGGCTGAATGGCTTGAGTATGTTGGTGCCGATAAGTCCATGCGTCTCGAGAAAGAGGCGGTGGTGACGAACGCTTCGGGCGCTGAATTCAGCGTTCAGGACGAGACACTGGCGGTTTGGCAGGATTGGCCTGCGTCCGAACCGGGACGCAACGAGGCATGGATGTGGTGTTCAGCCGGAAACGTCATGGCAAAGAACCCCGATCAGGCGTTCTTGCAGAAGATGTTTCTGGTTGCTGATGCTCTTGGCGCGAAGGTCCAGGGTGACGATGGAGAGGTCTACAATTCCATCGGCGAAGTCGCAAAACAGGATCGCGCCAGAAAACCCTGGTGGAAAGTTTGGTAGCGAGTTGGTTCGTCCCAATGGGTCATTGTGAATGGCACCTTGCGCAAAACAAGGTGCCTGTTTCGAATTTGAAATCGATTAGGAACGCACGAGCTTTTCGTAGCTCTCAGAAATGTCGCGCGTCATTGTGCCGACTTCAAAGTTGTAGTCACCGATCTGTCCGACGGGCGTGACCTCTGCGGCTGTGCCGGTAAGCCAGCATTGCTCAAAGCTTTCCAACTCTTCCGGCATGATGCGGCGTTCGTGAACTTTCACCTGCCTGTCTTTGAGCATTCCAATGACCGTCTGACGCGTGATTCCGTTGAGGAAGCAGTCCGCGTCGGGCGTATGAACTTCGCCGTCTTTCACAAAGAAGATGTTTGCGCCCGTCGCTTCGGCAACATAGCCGCGATAGTCCATGAACAAAGCATCAGAGCAGCCTTTTGCTTCGGCTGCGTGTTTGGACGTCGTGCAGATCATGTACAGGCCAGCAGCCTTCGCGTGCACGGGAATGGTTTCCGGTGAAGGGCGTTTCCATTTGGCAATATCCAGCTTGGCGCCTTTGAACTTGGCATCACCATAGTAACTACCCCATTCCCAAGCGGCGATGGCCAGATGAACCGGGTTGCGCGCAGACGCGACACCCATGTCTTCACCGGCGCCGCGCCATGCCACCGCCCGAACGTAGGCGTCGCTCAAGCTATTGACGGTCAGGACTTCCTGTTTGGCCGCCTCGATCTCATCAACAGTATAAGGAATCTGGAAATCCAGTTCGCCGGCCGAGAAGTGGAGTCGTTCCGAATGCCTCCGGCTTTCAAAGATCTTGCCGTTGTAGGCCCGTTCGCCTTCAAACACGCTGGAGGCGTAATGCATCGCGTGGGTCAGAATATGCACATTGGCAGCACGCCAATCCACCATCTGTCCGTCCATCCAGATCAATCCATCACGATCATCATATGCGCCTGCCATCGTGGCCTCCATTTGCAAAAATTGCGCGTTTAAGTCCGCTTCGGTCATAAAGTTGCGGAAAAATCGCGAATCGCTACCAGTCCGCACTTGGAATGTCAACAAGGCTGACATAATGTGATTCCAGCGAAAGAGAATGAGATGGCAGATACAGGCGGCCCGCCCAGCGGCGAGAATCTACTATTCCTGACGGACGAGCAGTTGCGCAAAGGCATTGAGGCGATGTTTTTTGCCTACCGTGGCTTCACGGCGGATCCGGACCGTATACTTGTAGAAAAAGGGTATGGTCGGGCGCATCATCGCGCAATCCACTTCATCAACCGGTCGCCCGGTACCACGGTGAACAATCTCCTTTCCATTCTTGGCGTCACCAAACAATCGCTGAACCGCGTGCTTCGAACTCTTGTTGAAGACGGACTGGTCGAAAGCCGGATCGGAAAGCAAGACAAACGCGAAAGACATCTTTTTCTGACGGAAGTTGGCGAACTGCTTGAGAGGGAACTTTCAAACGCTCAACGGGATCGGATGCGAGGAGCGTTTCGAGAGGCTGGTCCCGAAGCCGTGTCTGGCTTTCGGCAAGTCTTGGAAGCTATGATGGACGCCGATATGCGCCGCCACTACAAGCGCTTGAAGGAGGGCGAATTATGAGCCTTGCAGATGCCCATCTCTTAATTGTCGACGACGACGAGCGCATTCGTGTTTTGCTTCAGAAATTTTTGATGCGCCACGGTTTCCTTGTGTCGTCGGCCCGTGATGCAGCGCATGCCGAACGCATTTTGAGTGGCTTGGACTTCGATCTTATCGTGTTGGATGTGATGATGCCCGGCGAGGACGGGGTGTCGTTCTGCCGACGTATCCGCGAGGATCGAGATGTTCCGATTCTGCTTCTGACAGCCAAAAGCGAAACCGATGATCGGGTTGCTGGTTTGGAGGCTGGAGCCGATGATTATCTGGCCAAGCCATTCGAACCCAAGGAGCTTTTGCTCAGGATAAATTCGATCCTGCGCCGTGTCCCCGCGACGGAACCCGCCGACGTCACCCCCAAAGTGCTCTACATGGGTGCTTTGCGCTACGACGTCGAAAAAGGGACACTCTGGGACGGAGAAACGCCTGTCCGTCTGACTGCAACCGAGTCGCAGCTCATGCGCATTTTTTCCAGCAACCCAGGCGAAGCGATGTCGCGAACGAAGCTGGTGGAAGACCTCGGTCGTGACGGAGGGCAAGCGCAAGAGCGCGCGGTGGATGTGCAGATCACACGCCTAAGGCGTAAGCTTGAGGCAGACCCAAAACAGCCCCGTTACCTTCAGACGGTCCGGGGTGCAGGTTACATGCTGTCCCCTGACTAATCGGGCGCTCAAAGCGTCAAGGAGAGAGGCTAATCGATGACGACTGCGCTTTATTCGCATGCTTCGGCGCTGGATCACGTGACACCACCCGGCCATCCCGAGAGCACCCATCGGTTCGAGGCGATCATGTCCGCTTTGGAAAGCGATCGTTTCGCCGCGCTGGACCGCCGAGAAGCACGTCCAGCGAGCAAATCCGAAGTCCTGAGGTGTCATCCTGAGGCCTACTTTGATCGTGTTCAATCAGCGATCCCCGCTACCGGCACTGTCGCGCTCGATGGCGACACACACGTTGTTGCGGGATCTCTTGAAGCTGCGCTTCGGGGTTTGGGTGGATGTTTGGCTGCAGTGGATGCCGTTATTGCGAGCGATGTTTCCAACGCCTTTGTTGCCATGCGCCCCCCCGGCCACCATGCCGAAACGGCGACGGCCATGGGCTTCTGCCTGTTTGGAAACGCAGCGATTGCTGCCAAACGCGCGTTGGATGAACATGGTTTGGAACGTGTTGCGGTTCTGGACTTCGATGTACATCACGGCAACGGCACGCAAGACCTTTTGTGGGGCGAACCACGTACGTTGTTTGCATCATCCCACCAAATGCCGCTTTACCCAGGGTCCGGGGCAACGCATGAAACGGGCGCACATAACAACGTTTTAAATGTCCCGCTCGCACCAATGTCTGGAAGCGTTGAAATGAAGCGCGCCTGGGGTGACTTCATCCTGCCCGCCGTCGACGATTTTGCACCGGAACTGGTCATTATCTCAGCCGGCTTCGATGCTCACGCTGCCGATCCTTTGGCTAACCTGAATTGGACGACCGAAGATTTTGCATGGCTGACGCGTGCAATCTGCGACGTTGCGGACGCGCATGCCAAAGGCCGTGTGGTCTCGACACTCGAGGGTGGGTATGATCTGAACGCTTTGGCGGAAAGCGTGGCGGCCCATGTGGGCGTTCTGATGGAGCGAGGATGATGAGCGATAAACCTGTATCCGAGATGAGCTTTGAGGAAGCCATGAGCGCGCTGGAAGACGTGGTGAACCACCTTGAAGCAGGCGATGTCGCGCTGGAAGAATCCATCGCGCTCTTTGACCGTGGTGCAGAGCTCAAGGCGTATTGTCAAAAGAAGCTGGCTGAGGCTGAAGAAAAGGTTGCCCAAATCACGCTGGATGAAAGCGGACAACCAAAAGGGACAACGCCGGTCGACGCAAAGTGAACTTCGAAACTCAATTGAAGTCAGAGGCTGCGCGCATTGGGCAGGCACTCGATGGCTATATGCGCCAATTTGGTGACGATACCATCGCCGAAGGGATGCGGTACGCAACATCCGGAGGGAAGCGCCTTCGTGGCTTTCTGGTTGTAAGCGCGGCGCAATTGTTCGAGGCGCCGCGAGAAGGCCATTTGCTTGCGGCATCAGCCATTGAATGCCTTCACGCCTACTCGCTGGTGCATGACGATCTGCCATGTATGGACGATGACGACCTGCGCCGCGGACACCCCACAGTTCACAAGAAGTGGGATGAAGCGACAGCAGTGCTGGTGGGTGATGCCCTGCAAACCTTTGCGTTCGAATTGCTCGCCCGCGATGACGTGCACGCAAACGCAAATGTTAGGGTTCAGCTGATTAAGACGCTTGCGCGCGCCTCTGGTGCAGAAGGTATGGTTTTGGGTCAGGCCCAAGACATAGCTGCGGGTTCCGCCGGAACAGGCCTTTCTCTCGACGAGATCATGGTCCTGCAGGCGAATAAGACCGGTGCCCTGATCCGATGGTCGGCTGAAGCCGGTGCGTTGTTGGCGGAGCAAGACCCAGAAGCATTGCGGCGCTATGCAACGGCGCTCGGACTCGCGTTTCAAATCGCTGACGACATCCTCGATGTCACGGGCGATGAGGAGAAGGCCGGGAAGCGTTTGCAGAAGGACGCAGATGCGGGCAAAGCGACTTTTGTTTCGCTGCTTGGATTAGATGGCGCGCGGGCGCGCGCCCGTGATCTGGTCGCCGAGGCCGTCGACGCGCTCTGCATATATGATGCACGAGCGGATGGTTTGCGTGCCGCTGCAAATTTCGTTATCTCGCGCGAACACTGAATCCGCGGAGCCTTTATGACGCAACGACCCGACACACCTGTTCTAGATCGAGTCACTGTACCCGCTGATCTGAAGATGCTGAGCGATCCGGAATTGCATCAGCTTGCGGATGAACTTCGCGCCGAAACAATCAGCGCAGTTAGCGAAACGGGTGGACACCTTGGTGCGGGCCTTGGCGTCGTTGAGCTAACGGTGGCAATTCATGCTGTATTCGACACACCGAAAGACAAGCTTGTCTGGGACGTCAGCCATCAGTGTTACCCACACAAAATCCTGACCGGGCGTCGCGATCGAATTCGTACACTGCGTCAGAAGGATGGCCTAAGCGGTTTCACAAAGCGGTCTGAGTCTCCTTTCGACCCCTTCGGCGCAGCGCATAGCTCGACGTCCATTTCCGCAGCACTTGGGTTTTCCGTCGCGCGTGATCTGGGCGGAGTGACGCCTGAAGGTCTTGGCGACGCAATAGCGGTGATCGGTGACGGAGCGATAAGCGCAGGCATGGCATACGAGGCGATGAACAACGCCGGTCACATTGGCAAACGATTGATTGTCATCTTGAACGACAACGAAATGTCCATCGCGCCTCCGGTTGGAGCCATGTCGTCGTACCTGTCGCGTCTCTACGCTGGCGATCCGTTTCAGGAGTTCAAAGCCGCTGCCAAAGGCGCCGTGAGCCTTTTGCCCGAGCCGTTCCGGGAGGGCGCAAAACGCGCCAAGGACCTTCTGAAGCATTCCGTTGTGGGTGGAACTCTGTTTGAAGAACTTGGGTTTTCGTATGTAGGACCGATCGACGGCCACGACCTCGATCAGCTCTTGCCGGTTTTGCGCACCGTGAAGGCTCGGGCCACCGGCCCAATCGTCATTCACGCGATCACCAAGAAAGGCAAAGGCTACGCGCCCGCGGAAAGTGCGCGTGACAAAGGCCACGGCGTTTCGAAGTTTGATGTTGTGACCGGGGAACAGAAGAAGGCCCCGTCGAACGCACCGTCATACACGAAAGTTTTTGCGAATGCGCTGCTCGATGAGGCTTCACGGGACGACAAAGTCGTAGCGATTACTGCTGCGATGCCGGACGGCACGGGGCTCAACCTGTTTGCCGAGCGTTATCCAAGCCGTTCCTTTGACGTTGGAATCGCTGAACAACATGCCGTTACCTTCGCAGGTGGCCTTGCTGCGGGAGGCATGAAACCGTTCTGCGCGATCTACTCAACATTTTTGCAACGCGGATATGACCAGGTCGTTCACGACGTTGCTTTGCAGCGGCTGCCCGTCAGGTTTGCAATAGACCGTGCCGGGCTCGTCGGTGCCGATGGTGCCACCCACGCCGGGGCGTTTGACATCGGTTTCATGGCCAACCTGCCGGGCATGGTTGTCATGGCCGCCGCGGACGAGGCCGAGTTGGTGCACATGGTTGCGACGGCGACAGCCTATGACGAAGGTCCCATCGCATTCCGATATCCACGTGGCGAAGGCGTGGGTGTCGACTTGCCAGAACGTGGTGAGGTTCTCGAAATCGGCAAAGGGCGCATTGTTCGTGAAGGCAGCCAGGTTGCCATCCTGTCATTTGGCACTCGATTGTCCGAAGTCGAAACTGCAGCCGAAGCGCTCGCAGCGCGCGGCATCACGCCAACCGTAGCCGACGCGCGTTTCGCCAAGCCCCTCGACCGCGATTTGATCTTAAAGCTGGCCGCCGAGCATCCCGCGCTGATCACTATTGAGGAAGGTTCAATTGGTGGTTTCGGCAGTCACGTTGCAGACCTTTTGGCGAACGAGGGTGTCTTTGACGAAGGTCTAAAGTTCCGTTCGATGGTGCTGCCCGATACTTTCATCGACCAGGCGAGCCCTCAGGACATGTATGCCGTCGCCGCGATGAATGCCGAGCATATCGAGGCCAAAGTCCTGGACGTCCTTGGGATTGCAGACATTTCCAAGCGCGCTTAGTCGGGCGGGTTTTCTAACGCAAGCAAGGCCCGTAGGCCGCTTTTGTAGTCTGGGTACTTCAGCTTGACCCCAAGCTCGGCTTTGATGCGATCATTTCGGACACGCTTTGACTCTGCGTAGAAACTTCGCGCCATTTCGCTCATCTCGGCATCTTCGATGTTGATGGCTTCGGGGACAGGCACCCCCAACAGCTCTGCGGCATAGGCGATGACGTCTTGCGGCGGAGCGGGGTCATCGTCGCAGACATTATATGCTCGTCCCGGATTAGGATGCTTGATCGAGGCATAAAGGACTTGGGCAATGTCTTCGACATGAGTGCGGCTGAAAACTTGGCCTTCCTTGATGATGCGGCGTGCCTTGCCGCTTCGAACTTTTGAAAAAGGCCCGCGCCCGGGGCCATAGATCCCTGCGAGGCGGAAGATATGCAAAGGAAGATCAAGCTGGGACCACTCTGCCTCCGCACGCGTGCGCGCTTCCCCTCGCTTTGTTGAAGGCGTGAGGGGGGTATCCTCATCAACCCACGCGCCGCCGTGATCGCCATATACTCCGGTAGTGCTAAGGTACCCCACCCACTCAAAGTTCTTCGCTGCCCTCAGTTCCTCACCGTAGCGCTTAAGAACCGGATCGCCCTCATCGTTCGGAGCCACCGACGTCAATAGATGAGTCACATCCGATATTGGTAACGCGTTACCCGGCCAAATAACGGCCTCTATCCCTTGGGCTTTCAGCTTTTCTGCCTTCTCGGCGCTTCGTGTTGTTCCAATCACGCGCCATCCTTCCGCAATCAATAAGTCTGACAGCGCGCGAGCCGAGAAGCCATGCCCAATGGAAAGAAGAGCTTTGTACATGAAAGTGAAGCAATCTCATCTTACATCCCGATGCAAGACATGCGGGCGTTAATCGTTCTTGAAGCTTACTAGGTTCGATGCCATTTTCAGGGATGGAAAAAAGATCATTCTCCCAAAAACAAAAAAAGAGAGGCGCGCAATGAACGCAGCTAAACCCCATTCTGTGTCTGCTCCACAGACACCAGATCATGAATTTTTCACCGATCCGGCAGCAGCCGTACAGCGGTTGATCGACCTTTACGAGACAGCCACCACGTTCCTTTGCGAGAAGTTCAAAGACGTTTTGGTGAACGGGCAGCCGGATGTTCGGTACCGTGCATTTTACCCCGAGATACGATTGACGACGACAAGCTTTGCCCCAATCGACAACCGGTTGAGCTTTGGCCATGTGAGCGAGCCTGGCCGATATTCAACAACGATCACCCGACCCGATCTTTTCGCCGGTTATCTGGAACAGCAAATAGCTCTGCTTATTGAAAACCACGATACCGCCGTTGAAGTCGGAACGTCGATAACACCAATGCCCGTGCATTTTGCCGTGGCGAATGATGCGTCGCTCGCTGTGCCACAAGAGGGTGCAATGGAGTTCACACTCCGCGATATTTTTGATGTGCCCGACCTTTCAACGACGCATGACAACATCGTGAACGGATACGGGTTCGTGCATTTGGACGGCTCTCATCCGTTGGCGCCGTTTACTGCGCAGCGTATCGATTACTCGCTGGCAAGATTGGCCCACTATACCGCGACGGCGGCTGAGCATTTTCAGAACCACGTGCTGTTCACCAACTACCAGTTCTATGTGGACGAATTTGAAATGATCGCGCGCGCCGCGTTAAAGGATCCCGACAGCGGCTACACGAGTTTTGTTGGCCCCGGAAACGCCGAAATCACCAGCCCGGACGAACCAATGCCGGAGCCAGCGAAGCTGCCGCAAATGCCGACCTATCACCTCAAGAGGAAGGCCGGGGCAGGGATAACACTGGTGAACATCGGTGTCGGGCCTTCGAATGCAAAGACCGCCACGGACCATATCGCCGTTCTTCGGCCGCACGCCTGGTTGATGCTTGGCCACTGCGCCGGGCTACGCAACAGCCAAAGGTTGGGTGATTTCGTGCTTGCCCACGCTTATCTGCGTGAGGACCACGTCTTGGATGATGACTTGCCCATTTGGGTGCCAATACCAGCGCTCGCCGAGGTTCAAATAGCGTTGGAAACGGCGGTCGCAGAGGTCACACAGCTGCGTGGATACGAGCTCAAGCGGATTATGCGAACCGGCACAGTCGCGACCATCGATAACCGCAACTGGGAGCTTCGGGATCAATCAGGTCCGGTTCAACGTCTCAGTCAATCGAGGGCCATCGGTCTTGATATGGAAAGCGCCACGATTGCCGCAAATGGATTTCGGTTTAGGGTGCCCTACGGGACGTTGCTCTGCGTTTCTGACAAGCCTCTGCACGGAGAGCTGAAATTGCCCGGCATGGCGAGCGATTTTTACCGTACACAGGTATCGCGGCACCTTCAGATCGGCATCAACGCAATGGAGTCCATTCGCGATATACCGCTTGAGAGGGTCCACTCGCGGAAGCTCAGAAGCTTTGAAGAGACGGCTTTTCTATAAAAATAAGGCGTTTTCGGGCGATATCGGGGTGTTTTTAGCTTGTGTTGGCACCACAATTCGTAGTGTTATGACACTATATCCAGTGAAATAAGGGGAATGAGCCCCTAGAAACGGGCCAGATCGAGGAGATTCAAGATGGCAAAACCAATGACAAAGACGCAGCTTGTTGCAGCGCTCGCAGAAAAGATGGGCAGCGACAAGAAATCCGCAGGTGAAGCGCTTGACGCGATCACCGGCATCATCACTGAAGAAGTATCCGGCGGCGGTGCCGTGACTCTTCCAGGCGTTGGCAAAATCTACTGCCGCGAGCGTCCCGCACGTATGGTCCGCAACCCTGCCACGGGTGAGCAGATCCACAAGGACGCTGACAAGGTTGTCAAAATGACAATCGCCAAGGCGCTCAAAGACAGCGTAAACGACTGATATAAAAAAGATAATCGTGAGAAAGGACCGCATTTTGCGGTCCTTTTTTGTTAACCAGTTGTCAAAAGACGCCGGCAATATGGAGTGTTTCCAAAGCAAGGAAATAGCTTCAGAAAAAAACAGATTGTTTCCAAATTATTTTCAATCCAGTTCCAGTTCTGGGCCGAACTCCCTTCACTGAATCAAATGATCCAATTGGAGGCTGTTATGCTCAAGATCACATCCATCGCCGTTATCGGCGCCCTCGCATTCGCACCTGCTGCCATCGCCGGCGGTCACAACAACAGCAACAAGGCCGCCGCGCAAGGAATGGCTATAGCGCTCAAAGGCGGTGGCGGTGGAAACAACTCGCCGCTGAAAGAAGTCCTCGAAC
>CAZMRS010000006.1:0-17752 GCA_964568435.1 uncultured Boseongicola sp.
GAGACCATTCGAACGCTCAGTAACGAGAACTCCGAACTTTTGACCGCCGCGGGAGACGGGCTCAAAACTGCACTTACTCAAATCGGAAATGCCAAAAATTTCAATAAAACAGCCATCTACGGACCTTCCGGAAACAAAACAAGCATTGGCACTTATCCTGAGAAACTGGAGCAAAAAGCATAAAACTTTCTACAAGCAGGCCGCCGATTTCGCATTCGAGGTAGAATTTGATTGATCTCTTCTTAACCCTTTGATCGCCACAAAGGGCGAGCGTTCAGAAATCGAACTGCCTGCGTGCAACGGGGCATGCTCGCGACAAAGTCAGAATGGCTCCTCTCGTCGAAAAGGCGACGTATGAAATCTGGCGGAAAGCCGCCTCAGTACAGGAGACAGCCACGTGGCAAGTATTCTCACCAACACCAGCGCAATGGTGGCGCTGCAAAATCTGCGAACTATCAACAATAATCTTGTCGACACGCAGAACCAAATTTCGACAGGCAGGAAGATCTCTTCAGCGACTGACAACTCTGCGATCTGGGCTGTGTCAAAAGTGATTGAGTCTGACGTCAACGCGTTCAAAGCGATCTCTGACAGTCTAAATCTCGGCGACTCCACAGTAGCGGTCGCGCGTGAGGCGTCCGAAACGATCACCGATTTGTTGACGGAACTAAAGGGTAACATTGTTGCATCGCAGGAAGAGAACGTCGATCGCACCAAGATCCAGGCTGACATCGACGCGAAAGTTGCGCAAATTCAGTCCATTGTAGATGCCGCGTCCTTCAACGGACTGAGCTTGGTCGAAGGCACTGAAGACGTAAGCATCTTGGGTTCGCTGGTTCGTGACGGATCAGGAACCGTGACATCTTCCGACATAGACATTAGTAGAAGAGACCTTACGACTTCAGCCGGCTCCATCGGATCGGCATCGGCCGACAACCTCGCAAACGCTGTCATTCAAAACTCCGCCACGGCCATCGAGTCAGCGGGTGTGACCACCGACATCACCTTTGCAGCAACTTGGGCCGCCAATGACACGGTGACACTCACTGTGGACGGATTTGAAATCGGCTACACTGCGGGCGGCGCTGACACAACGGTCATAGCAAACGACGTTGCAGGGCTGATTAACGCGCTTGGGCTCGAAGGGGTTGAAGCTAGCAATACAGCAGGCGTTCTAGAGATCACATCAACTAGAGCATTTGAGGGGCTGAGAATAACCAATGACGGCGGCACAACAGCCGGCGACGGGACTGTCGCCATCACGGACGATGGGTCCGGATCTGGCCTTACTGGGACAAACTCGGCAACAGACTCTACTTCGTCCGCACGCGCGGAAGAGATCCGCTTTTCGACAACTGCTCAGGTTAATGAAGGCGATGGTTACGGGGTTACGGTTGGAACGAACACGTACAACTACATCGCGGGGCCTGATGAAAACTTTGGGGACATCGCACGCGGGCTTAAGGCAGCCATTGACGGTGCCGGTCTGGCAGGCGTTACAACGCGTGTGAGCGAAAACGCTGACGGCAGTTTTGGCCTTTTGATCGATAACGATGGTTCAGGCTCAGCAAGTCTCGCCCTCGCTCGGACTGCGACAGAAGACGGGATCGCATCTGGCGGCTTGTTCGGACTTCAAAACATCAATGTAACCACAGACGAAGGCGCGTCAGCCGCCTTGGACAACATTGATACATTCCTAAATACGGCTATCGATGCCGCGGCATCCTTCGGTTCAGATCAAAGCAGAATTGAACTTCAGTCCGGGTTCATCTCGAAACTAACCGATAGCCTTAAGGTTGGCATCGGTTCTCTGGTCGATGCTGACCTGGAAGCTGCTTCAGCGAGACTTCAGGCCCTGCAGGTTCAACAGCAGCTTGGCATCCAGTCGTTGTCGATTGCAAACCAGGCACCGCAGTCAATCCTGTCACTGTTTAGATAAGTCCTTGGGCTGGCGCTTTGACAGGCGTCAGCCCGCAACACTTCCGGGGAACATCTCACGTGAACCTAGCGCAGAATGCAATAAGGGCCTACGGACACAGCTCAATGGGTGTGCGATCACCTAGGTCCATCGAGTATGGAGTTTTCAGCAGGATATCTCATCGACTTCGTACCGCGACCCTAAGTCGTCACGAAAATTACGGTGAGTTCGTCGCCGCACTGTCCGAAAATCGTGCACTCTGGACGCTGCTTGCTGTGGATGTAGCACAGCCAGAAAATGGACTCGACGATGATTTGCGCGGTCGCTTGTTTTGGCTCGCCGAGTTTGTAAATGAGGAAACCCAGCGTGTCATTCGAAAGCAGGGCGACATCTCAGTCCTCATAGAGATCAACGCATCAATCATGAAGGGGTTGCGTGGGAGGGACGATGAATCGTGAGCGGCCTCGTCCTCAAACTCGCGCCGCACGAGCGCATTCTCATCAACGGTGCGGTGATAGAAAACGGTGAAAGACGAACCCGGCTGTCAATAAAGACACCAAACGCAAACATCCTACGCCTGAAAGACGCGATACATCCTGACGAAGCAAACACGCCGGTCCGTCGCACGTGCTACATCGCCCAGCTTATTCTTTCTGGAGACGCCGAACAGGACTCGGCTCGCAAACAACTAGTGACAGGAATCGAGCAATTGTCACAGGTGTTCGAGGATCGCGATAGCCGGGCACTCCTTCAAGCAGCGACCAGAGCGGTTTTGAGCCATCAGTACTACGCGGCATTAAAGTCTCTGCGGGCCCTTATTCCACGCGAGGATCGGTTGATGGAAGGTTTTAACTCGTGACATTTCAGCCACTTATCCTATCTTCAGGGAACGTCGGCTGGAGCTTTCTAATCCGGACCAGGGAAGCGCAAGAAGCAGCGTTTGAGAACTCGGCCGCCATCCAGTCCAAGACAAACTACTTCTTGGAAAACATCCAGTCCGTTGCCTCGGCTGCTGAACTCGTGGTTGACCGGCGGTTACTCGAGGTAACCTTGGGTGCCTTTGGCCTTGACGAAGACATAGACAACCGTTTCTTCATCGAAAAAGTTCTCGTGGAAGGTACGCGTAGTGACGACGCATTTGCCAATAAACTGGCGGATAAACGCTATTTCGCTCTTTCCGAAGCGTTGTCGTTCGACTTGGAACCTCCTAACACAGTTTTGAGCACCTTCGGGCCTGAGATCGTCTCCCGGTACTCGACACGGCAGTTTGAGAAAGCCGTTGGCAACCAAGACGAAAACTTACGTCTGGCCTTGGGGTTCGAGCGAGAACTGAATGAACTCATCGATAAGGGGCGAAGCTTGGACGGCGCCTGGTTCACGATCATGGGAACGCCTCCCATTCGTGCGGTATTTGAGGCCGCACTCGGGCTACCTACACAAATCGGCGCGCTCGACATTGATCGTCAGCTGAGCATTTTCAAGGATAAGTTGCTACAGGTTTTCGGCACAAACGACCCGAACCAACTCATACAAGCTGACCAACAAGAGCGCCTCGTTCGCCTATTCCTATTGAGATCGGACACCAATCAAGCAAACTTGGGGTCGTCCAGCGGACGCGTCGCGTTGAGTTTGCTGCAAGCAAATACATAGCCCAGCCAATCAATTTCTTTGCACGCGAATAGCTATGGAGTGGCTTCACCCAGAATATCTCTTAGACACGCGAAACTCCCGCCAATGCCGTTTATTGCTCTCCTGCCCAAGAACGCGTCCAGACGAGGGAAGATAGCAGCCGATTGAGCAAGTTCAGGATCATGCTCGGGTTGAAAAAGTCCCGATTTGATGAGGGTTTGCGCTTCTTGAAAAACCGTCAGTAAGCGCGTCGCTTTTTCAATGGTTGCTTCTTCTTCAGGGGCGGTTGCCTCGCGGAAAGACCGCGATACCGAAGCCATGACATCGATGGCGGGGAACCTGCCGCGTTCAGCAATTTCGCGTGATAACACGATGTGTCCATCCAGCAATCCACGCAAAGTATCAGCGATTGGTTCGTCCATGTCAGATCCAGCAACAAGAACAGAAAAAACCGCCGTGATGTCGCCCTGTGCACCTGACCCAGAGCCTGCGCGCTCGACCAAGCTCGCCAAAAGCGACTGAGTTGATGGGGGGTACCCGCGCATCGCTGGCAACTCGCCAGCCAGCGTCGCGATTTCGCGATGTGCTTCGGCAAATCGCGTGACTGAGTCCATCAAGAAAAGTACGTGTCGACCT
This sequence comes from uncultured Boseongicola sp., assembly GCA_964568435.1. Classification (GTDB taxonomy): domain Bacteria; phylum Pseudomonadota; class Alphaproteobacteria; order Rhodobacterales; family Rhodobacteraceae; genus Boseongicola. The sequence goes on from CAZMRS010000006.1 coordinate 4,184, forward strand.
TGATCCCGGAAGTACTCCGCGACACACATTGCGCTCAATGCCGCGCGACGCCTGGAGAGGCTTGGTTCATCCGATGTCGAAGCAATCACAACGGATTTGCGCAAACCATGTGCTCCCAAAACATGTCGGACAAAGTCGCTCACTTCGCGCCCCCGTTCGCCGACGAGAGCTACAACGCATATGTCGGCGTCGAGTTCCGTTGCCAAGGTCCCAAGCAAGCTGGATTTGCCTACACCGGATCCCGCGAATAAACCAATGCGTTGACCCTGAACCATTGGTAAGAATGTGTTCAAAGCATTTAGTCCGGTGCTTAGTCGAGCGCCAAATCCACGGCGCGCGGCGGCAGGGGGGGGCTTCTGAAACAAAGGCGTTCTTATTTGGCCTTGCTGTAGTGGCCTTCCGTCCAAGGGCTGCCCTGATGAGTTTAGGACTCGGCCGATCCATGCATCGCTCGGATACAATTCCACAGGCCCAAGATGCACTGCGGCTTCGCCGAGCTTTATTGAGGCATGATCACCCTCGACCACGATATCCGCCATTTCTCTATCAACACGGACCACTTCACCTCTTAACCCTTCGGTTTCACCCAAGAAGTCAATCTGGTCCCCAATCGAAAGAAATCTGGTCGATCCTTCAATCTGGATGCGTTCCGACTCAAGTCCTCGAACTCGAGAAATGCGCCGGCAAACTTCGGTGCGGCGAACGGTAGCAGCTAAGCTTTCCAACCCAGATCCAGACATCTGAAACGACCACCTTAGTTCGAATATGACATTCGAAACGGTTTATAAACGAATCAAAGTTAAGGCTTGGTGCATCGGATCGAGGGAGAAACCCCGATGTTTGAAGCGCCAGAATTGATGCGCATCGCGCAAGATCTCGCCCGTCACTCGGGTACGCGACAATCAGTGATCGCGAGCAACATCGCGAACTCAGACACCCCGGGCTACAAGGCCCAGGATTTGACGCCTTTTGCCGAAATCTTTCGATCACCTAGCGAAATCGATCTCCGCCAAACTCGGCTAGGACATCTCTCCTCGGCTGATCGTTTCGCTCCATGGAGCACTGAAGACGCAGGCGGAACGCCATCGCCGAACGGCAACACAGTTTCTCTTGAAGACGAGATGGTTAAGGCGACACGTGCCAGTTCCAACCACACGCTCGCATTGACGGTTTACAAGAGCTCTCTGGATATCATCCAAACCACTCTCGGTCGCGGGCGATAGGTGACGCGTATGGATGGATTGCACCAAAGTACGGCGACATCGGCATCTGGCATGAAAGCTCAAACCGAGCGATTGCGTCTGATCTCTGAAAACATCGCAAATTCGGATACGCCGGGATACCGGCGTAAGCTTGCAACGTTCGAAAACGTTGTGCGATCGGGTCGAGAAACCGGCCAGGTCAAAACCGGTCCAGTTGAACTGGATCAAAGCGCACTTGAGCAACTTTATGACCCCTCAAACCCAATGGCGAATGCCGAAGGATATTTGGATGGTTCAAATGTAGAACTCGTCATAGAGATCGCTGACGCGCGCGAGGCTCAGCGAAGCTATGAAGCCAACCTCAGGATGTTCGATCAGGCCCGCAAAATGCGGACAAGCCTGCTCGAACTTCTGAGAAGATAAGGAAGTAAATTTGGAAGTTCGTTCTCTTCAGGCACTTCAAGCATATGCGCAAACCAGGGAACCCCTTTCTGCGGACAAAGGCAGTGCGGCGACGGGCGGGCTTGGAAAAGCCGCGCAAGACTTTGGGCAGACACTCGAAAACGCGGAAAAAACAGCGATTTCAGCGATGACGAGCAATGCTGACCCCCACGCACTTGTCGAGGCTTTAGCGAACACTCAGATCGCAGTTGAGACGGCGGTCACCGTACGGGACCGGGTAGTCGAAGCGTATCAAGAAATCCTCAGGATGCCGGTTTGATGCCAGAGATGCTATTTTACGACGCGCTCCGCGAAGGTCTTTGGGTTTCTGTTGAAATGTCCGCGCCGATACTTGGCGTCGCACTGTTTGCCGGGATCTTGGTGGGGCTTTTTCAAGCATTGACATCCATACAAGAACTGACGCTGACCTTTGTCCCGAAAATGGCGGCTATGGTTGTCGTATTTTGGGTCTCAATGGGTTTCATGACTGCGACGCTGGTCGGTTATTTCAACACCACAGTCGTGCCATTGGTTGTTGGCTTTTGACCGATGGAAAACGGGTACTATACAACGCTAAATCGTCAGGTCGGCCTTTTGCGTGACCTCCAAACGGTGGCGCAAAATATCGCGAACATCTCAACAACGGGGTACCGCGCTGAGGGGGTCACATTCTCAGAGTTCGTTAACGAGCTTGGGACCGATGTACCTTCACTTTCGATGGCTGACGGTTCCGTACGCGTGACTGACCTGTCTCAAGGAGAGTTGCTTCAAACGAACGGGGCTTTCGATCTTGCGATCGAAGGGGAAGGTTTTTTTCTTGTCGGAACGCCAGATGGCGATCGCCTGACCAGAGCCGGCGCTTTTACTGTTTCAGCGGAAGGAAGCATCGTAAGTTTGGACGGTTCATTGCTCTTGGATGCGGGAGGAGCACCGGTTTTTGTTCCACCGAATGCGACTTCAGTGGCCATAGCTTCGGACGGAACACTTTCCGCGGATGGCGAGCCCATTTCCCAATTGGGTCTCTGGACTGCCGACCCGCTCCTGATGACCCGGGAGGATGGTGTTCGGTTTAACCCAAATGGAACACCTGAACCTTTCGAAGGCGGTCGTATCCTTCAAGGTTTCATAGAGAAATCTAACGTCGACGCGGTCACACAAATGGCGAAGCTCATTGAAACGCAACGCGCGTACGAGCTTGGTCAAAGCTTTTTGGATCGTGAGGACGAACGCGTTAGCACCGCGATACGGCTCATCGGGCAACAATAGGAGAGGCAAATGCGCGCATTAACAATTGCAGCCACGGGCATGAGCGCTCAACAAACGCGTGTTGAAGTTGTCTCCAACAACCTCGCGAACATGAGCACAACAGGATATAACGCGAGGCGTGCGGAATTTTCGGACTTGCACTATCAGCAAGCCGCACGACCAGGAAGTGTAACTGCGGCAAACGGGACCGTCTTGCCAACCGGTATTCAGCTTGGACTGGGTGTTCGAGCGACTTCCGTTGCCATGAATCTCCAACAGGGAACAAGCGAAGCAACTGGTGGAGACTTAGACATAGCTATTGAGGGCCTTGGATTTCTGGAAGTGACACTTCCTTCAGGAATTTCCGCATACACTCGGGATGGCGGGTTGAAGAGTTCGTCGGACGGGCGGATTGTCACATCAGATGGCTATCCGATCGTCCCAGACCTCACTATCCCGGAAGATGCCAGGTCAATCTCGATCAGCAGTGATGGCGAAGTTTTTGCATACTTTAGCGACCGCGTTGAACCGGAAAGACTAGGGCAATTTACACTTACGAGCTTTGTGAATCCTGTCGGTCTGGAAGGTATTGGCTCGAATTTATTTTTGGAAACGCCAGCATCGGGCACGCCGTTCGCGGCGGTCCCAGGTGACGATGGTTTAGGCACGCTGCGCCAAGGGTACCTGGAAAGTAGCTCTGTCGACGCAGTACGCGAAATCACCGAACTCATTGAAGCTCAGCGGGGCTACGAGATGAACGCAAAAGTCATAACAGCCGCCGACCAAATGCTAGGCGCAACAGTACAAATAAGATGAGAAAGCTACTGACCCTATTTGCCTTGCTTTTGGCACACGATGCCGCGGCGGCCGAAGCGCTTACAACTGTGCGCGCAATTCGTCCGGCCACGGTCATCGCGCAATCGGACCTGGCCTGGATGCCGTCAGAAGAGCGTGGTGCGCTTGCGGATTATAGCGATGCGGTTGGGCTAGAGAGTCTAGTGACGCTGTACCCGGGTAGGCCAATTCTTCCAGAACATCTTGGACCGCCAGCGATTGTAACCAGAAACCAGTTTGTTCCTTTGGTGTTTAAACAAGGGAATCTTCTTATCACCACCGAAGGTCGGGCACTTGGACGCGGCGCGGCGGGCGATTGGGTCCGCGTGCTGAACACAACTTCAAAGAATACCGTTTCGGGTCGCATCTCAGACGACGGCCGAGTGGTCGTCACGTCTCCAAAGTGATTTGACTTAATGGCAAGATATATCCTCCTTGTTGTTTGGGCTTTGACTTCAATGGCGTGCGCTCGTCTTGAGGACGTTGGCAAAGTTCCAGAATTCACGCCGATAGAAGCCTCGATGGAGGCGCAAGCTATGCAGCGTTCCCTACCCTTGGCATCAGATGTGGGCGCATTTCGCCAAGTTGGACCTTCACTGTGGAGCCGCGATCGCGCATCCCTGTTGGGTGACAGACGTGCTGAGCGCAGGGGCGATATTTTGACCGTTGTCATTGAAATCGACGAAAGCGCCGAAATTTCAAACTCGTCTCAAAGAGCGCGTAGCGGTTCCGAGTCATCATCGGTGAGTTCGTTGGTCGGTCTGCCGCAGCTGGCAGGTGGCTTGTTGCCTCGAGGTGCGAGTTTTGATGACTTGGCTAATACCAATTCCAACTCAAGTAGCTCAGGAAACGGGTCGGTCCGCAGGAATGAAAGTTTGGAGCTCCGCGTTGCGGCCACCATCGTTGACGTTCTCGACAATGGTGTTGTCAGAATTCAAGGCAGTCAAGAAGTTCGCGTCAACTTTGAGATCCGCGAACTGTTGGTAACTGGCTACGTGAGACCCGAGGACATCTCACGGCGAAACGAAATCACCTACGACAAGATCGCTGCAGCCAGGATCTCTTACGGTGGCCGAGGTCAGATCTCCGATGTTCAACAGCCGCGAATTGGGCAGCAGATCGCTGACATCGTGCTTCCATTCTGAATTAGGGTCTCATGAAACTCCTACTTCCACTTCTACTTGGGCTTTTAGGAACGGGATTAGGTGCCGGGGCCGGCCTGTTTCTTGCCCCAGCACCCCTTCTTGAAGAGTGCGCCGAAGATTGTGAAGATGCGGCAAGCGAAACCGCACCATCTACGGAAGAGCCAACCTACCTCAGATTACAAAATCAGTTTGTAGTACCGATTGTAAAAGATGAACTGGTGCGTGCGCTGGTGGTGCTGTCATTGTCGCTTGAAACAGACCCCGACACGGTTGAAACCATTTACTCTCGCGAGCCCAAGCTTAGGGACGCATTTTTGCGAGTCCTATTTGACCATGCGCACATTGGAGGCTTCGATGGCTCCTTTACCGAGAGCGGAAGGTTGTCGGTTCTACGTGTTGCGCTTCTCGAGGCCGCGCAATCGACCGTTGGTCGGGAAGTCACCGATATCCTCATCACCGACATCGTTCGTCAGGAACTCTAGTGCGCGCTGCCATTCGGGGCGCAGAGCCGCTCATTGATCATCGCTTCAAATCTCAAATTCTGATGCCGACGCAAAGCCTTTCTTTGTGAAGCTTCCAGACGTTGCACAACCACTTCAGCCTGCGCCTGGTAACGACTAAGCGTTGCACTGGCGTCCATTTCGGCAAGCAACTCCATCGCGATTTGTTGGTTTAACTCTTTAAGTTTTCGAAGTTTCACGCCTGGCCAGTCCGCGGACCCGAGATTCAACGCCTGTTCAAATTCGGTGGCATATGGGGCTTTTTTGAGCCGGCCAACCTCGACTTTGAGTGCTGCAATTCGATGACGGCTGGATTTGATATTTCCCTCTACCAGCCGCTGTTTTATTTCCAAAACTTGCAGGACTTTTGATATCGTTTTGTCTACTTTCGCCATCGTCCCGGCCTTGCTTTTGCGCGGATTGTATCAGCGAACCTGATTGCCGCTGCGACTTCGCGATAGTGTTCTGGCAGAATCTCTTGACCAATCTCCACGCTTGCGTGGAGCGCCCTCGCAGTTGGCGGGTCGCGATGAATAGGAATGTCATAATCATTGGCCGCGCTGCGAATTCGATGGGCGACTTCGTCGACTCCTTTGGCAATGCAAATTGGCGCAGTGCCTTTTGCACGCGACCACTTTAGTGCAACCGCATAATGTTGTGGATTAACGATGACCACATCTGCCGTCTTCACGTCGGAGATCATCTGGTTGGTGGCAATATCATACGCTTTCAGTCTGCGGGCCTGTTTGGTGTGTGGGTCGCCTTCGCTTTCTTTCGTTTCGTCTTTTAGCTCTTTCAAAGACATTCGATGTTTTCGCAGGTGCTGTGCTCGTTGCCAGATGTAGTCCACGCCTCCAATGCTTAGCATCACGATCAAAGACGTTGCCATGAACACTGCAATAATCAGCACACTAAGTACTACCGTTCCCTCAAAACTATACCCTGGCGTCGCGAGGATTTGCGGCGCCCAAACGGCTGCAACTAGCGCCAAAACCAAGCAATAAGTGCAGAGCTTTAGGAAGCTCTTGGCAAAGTTAAAGATACCGTCCCGACCGAACTTTTGCTTTGCTGAATTCACAGGAGAGATTCGATTCAGTTTTGGTGCCAATTTCGATGGCGCAAAGATCAATGCGTTTTGCACGAGCGCAGAAAACAATGCGAAAATGACTGGCGCCAGAAACCAAGGGGCAATCGACGGCCCTAATGACGCGATCATCCCGCCCACTAAGTTAGAGCCATTCGCGAAAGCGAGTTGCGCCAAGCGGTCCGGTTGATCGAGAAAAGCTATCAAGCCTGATCCAAACCCAAGGATGCTGTCGGATCCAAACAAACTCGCAACAACCAACATACCAAGGAAGACACCTGCCGTAACAAGGTCTTGCGATAGAGGCACTTCCCCTTTTTTTCGCGCCTCTTCCAACTTTCTTGGAGTTGCCTCAAACGGTTTTTCCTCGCCGTCGGAGTCATCTGCCATCAGAAGATGCCCCAAGGGTTGGCCAAGCGCTGATTCAAAGCCGTTACCCAGATGCTCAAAATCAAAGGGGCCGTTAGAGCAAGCAGAACCAGTGCACCAAATGTGATGGCTGGCGCGCCGACAAAGGCAACCATCAGCTGAGGCATCGCGCGATTGATGACACCGAGCGCAAGATTGTAGAGCAAGGACGCCAACACAAAGGGCGATGCCAGCGTGACAGCGAGTCTGAAAGCGTGAGCCACCGCATCAATCACCCACTCCGTCATAGGTCCGACGGGAAGTAGTGTTCCCGGCGGCACCAACACGTAAGTTTGGGCCAACATGGATGCGACGCGGACATGAAGTCCGAGAGACGTTGCCAATGCAAGTCCGGCGATGACAAGAACGACACCCAGTGCGGGCTGAGGATCTACCGCTTGACTGCCAAGGAGCTGTGACAGCGATGTGCTTTGAGCCGCGATCGTGCCCGCAATCTGCAGCACGAATACAAAGAGACGCAGTCCGAACCCTAGAATCAATCCGACGGCAATTTCCGCGAGACCGGCGCCCAGCATTACCGTCGGCCCGTAGCTTGTGGTTTCGACACTCACAGTAGTGAGTGGTGTCACCAATATGGTAAGGCATGCGGCGATTGCGAGTTTAACGCGAACCGGTACCATGACTTCGCCGAATGCTGGCAGAAGAGCCAAAACAGCACCCACTCTCAAGAAAACAAGAACACCGGCGAGAAAAACCGCTTGAGAGACTTGCAATAGGTCCGCCAAAGCTTCCGTCATTGAGTGACGAGTCCGACAAGCGCAGGCCGCGTTTCGCCCACGAGTTCTTCGAAGGAAATTACCGGATTTGTGATGCCTTTAGACCCCAGTACGGTACGCAGAAATCGCCGCCTGCGCGAGGAGGTTATTATTGCAGGGTAATGACCAGCATCCCCCGCAGAACTTAGTTTTTCCGAAACCTGACTTGTCAGTTGATTGAATAAATCAGGCGGTAGCGCGACATCCGCATCATTTGCATCACTCACTTGATGCGAGAGAAATGTCTCCTCCCATTCCGATGCAAGTTGGATAAGCGGAACATTCCCCTCGGCGTTACGTAGCTCAGCGAGTATCTGGAAAGCCAACTTCTGGCGGACGTGCTCGGCTATCGACTCCGCAGTTGCCGCCGCACCGCGTGCCTCGGCCACCGACTCCAATATGAGTGGCAAGTTGCGAATGGAAACGCGCTCTTCAAGCAGAAGTCGTATGACTGAAAGCAGAAGATCCAACGGAACTTTGTCAGGTATCATCTCATCGAATAGGCTGCGATTCGCATCCGAGCGGGCAGTGTCCGTCAAACTGGTTAGTTCGTCCAATAAACGACGCATTGACTTTAGGCCAACGAGCCGCGGGAAGTTCTTCTTGATGACTTCGAGAAGGTGAGTCGCAAGCACCTCAGCAGGGTTCACAACCGTTGCGCCTGCAATGGATGCGTCGTCCGCGGCGCTAACAGGCAACCAACGTGCGGGCGCGCCATACACAGGTTCTTTGACATCTTCACCGGCCGGGATGTCCCGAACGGTCGGGGGTAGAAGCGCAAGTACTTTGTTCGGATTAAGCGTATCCTGTCCCTGCACGACACCCTGAATTTTGATGGCGTAGGTTCCTGAAGCAAGGCCTGCCTGATCGGTTAGCCTGATCTCGGGAAGAATGACGCCGAACTGGGTTGCAATGTGAGATCTCATGTTGGTGATGCGTGCATCGAGACCTGTCGCAGGATCCAAAACCATCGGGACGAGATCCGGCGCGAATTCGACATGAATTTCATCTAGATCAAGAACATCGCCAAGTGTCGGAACTGCAGGTTCCTTTTGATCGCCTTCACTCGCCTCCACCTCTTCTTGTTGAGAGACTTGAGCGTTTCGCATCCGATAGGCCAGGTAAGCCAAGGCGGTTGATCCGGTTAAAAAGGGAAGAAACGGCAGACCAGGCACCAACGCAAAAACGGCAAGCAACGCCGCAACCGTTCCAATGGCGGAGGGATACCTGCTTAGCTGATCAAAAACCGCCAAGTCTGTAGAACCAGTCGTGCCTCCACGCGCCAAAAGGAGCGCCGATGCAATCGATATGATGACAGCGGGTATTTGGCTCACCAAGCCGTCGCCAACCGTCAGGATCGCGTATGTCTCGAAAGCGAGGCCGGCGCTCATATCGTGAATCACGATACCAATAATGAGACCCATGATCAGGTTTAGTAACGTGATTAAGAGCCCTGCAATAGCGTCCCCTTTAACGAACTTCGATGCGCCATCCAGAGAGCCAAAGAATGTCGTCTCCGCCTGTTCTTTCTCTCGTCTTTCTTTGGCTTCTTGGTGATCAATCGCGCCCGCCGACATGTCGCTATCAATCGCAAGCTGCTTGCCGGGCATCCCGTCCAGGGCAAACCGCGCACCGACTTCCGCCATCCGGGCGGCCCCTTTGGTGATGACGATAAAATTAACGATAAGCAGAACGCCAAAGACGACTAGCCCAAGGAAAAGACTGCCGCCCATAATGAAGTTCGCGAAGCCTTCGATTACTTCCCCCGCAGCCCCAGTTCCGGTGTGACCTTCACCGATTATGAGCTTGGTCGACGAAACGTTGAGCGAAAGTCGCAGCATAAGCGAAGCGAGAAGAACGGTCGGAAATGACGAGAAATCGAGCGGGCGCTCAATGAATAACGTCACCGTAAAAATCAGAATTGCCAGAGCAAATGATGCGGCCAGACCAATGTCGAGGACCCATGCTGGCATTGGAAGGATCATCATTGCAATGACTGTCATCAACGCCAGCGCTAAAAGTACCGTCGGCTTGAAAATGGCCGACATTATCATCCCGGAACCCTTGAAGAACGCGCCTCAATGAGCCTTCCGAACAGCGGATCTTTGTCTAGTGGAACTAGTGAAGCACGAGACTTAGGCGCGAGCGTTTTCGTGATAAGTGGATAAACGTTTGAAATCGGTCTCGGAGTCCGCGGCACGTTTCGAGCTTGCTGCGGAGGCAGCGCAATTTCAAAGTTGCTGTGATCTGAAAGTTTGGTGTAGTGCCGGCGAACAACGCCAACATAACGTCGGCCATGCTTAGGTGTCCTTGAGTGGTAGGCGGAGATGGCGGCGGACCAGTTTCCGAACTCGGAGAAAAGTTCAGTGAGGAACTTCGCCGCATAGTCTGCATTGGAGAACGGGTCAAACATCTCTTCAAGGGATAAAAAGTTGTCGCCGTGCCAGCGAAAATTTAGCTGAAAACAACCGACGTCAAAGCTTTTCTCATCGGCGTTTGGATGAGACTCGAGATAGTTCAAAGCCTCGGAACGTGAGCCAAACCAATGACCTTCACCGGCAAAATTTACTGTCCAGGGCCAAGGTACAAAGCTTCCTTGACGATCTCTCCCGGTTTCCGTGCGAGTGATTGCTCTCAAAATGTCGAAGGGGACTCCAGTGTCGCGGGATGCTTGGAGTGCGGCTTCATCGCAAGCTACGGACGCGGAGTGACTTGTGGTCGTTTGTGCATTCAGTTCGTGCGGCGAATAGAGAACACGCGCTCCAAGCAAAAACCCGACAACAAGCGGTCTCGTTACTGCCATTCTGGCAAGCCTCACTATTCACAGACTTGATGCCTGCCCGATCACGCTTAAACGCGGAGTCTTTAAAATGAGTAAAACCATTCAGCGGGAGACTTCAGTTTCTGTTAGAAGGCGCAACGCAGCTTGCTTTCGCGCCGCGGCTTCTTCAGCGATCTGAAGTAAAGTGCCATCGGACGGCGAAGACAATGTAGGAGAGCTTAAAACGCCGAGGGCGTCTGATATAACCTCTGCGTCCAGCTTGAGTGACCCTGATATATCACCGGCCTGCAACGCTCGACGGGCAGCCAAATTAGTCTCCCCTAAGTCTGCATAAATGGACGCCGCTTCTTTGGGGCGCAAGAGTTGATCAAGTGCCGCTGCACGAATATCGGGTAACTGGCCCAATTCGGTTAGTTCAAGAGCCTCTTGCGCCATATCCATTGAGAGAAGCGCGCGCGCTTTGGTCTTTTGATAGTCTATGTCGCTGTTTTCTTCAGCAAGATAGGCCATAGCACGTTCTGCAAGGCCCAGACTCAATAGACGCGAAGCGATCTTAACACGCTCTTCTGCTTTGAAATCTTCGGGCGCCGCGTAGAGTGTAAATCCCACCTCAGATCTCAGAAATGTGTCATCGCCGGCAGTCACAGCTGCTGCGACCAATGCTTCAGCTGCAAGTCGCTTCGCGACCTGCTCCGTCACTCCCGGCACCTTTAAGAAAATTGAGCGCCTAACGAAATCAAATCGATCGAGTGCAATGCTGCTGCGCAGGTGTGCAACTGATAAGTTGTCCGCGACAGACGTGCCTTGCGTTGCGCGTATCAATGAGGGAGCATCGTCTACCCAATCAGGCTCGGGCGAGACCCCGCGGTTTTGCGCGTCCAATAGTAAATCGAAGAGAGCTTCTGCCGCCGTAAGATCTGTGTTTTTGGACAACCGCCTAAGCTCTGTACGCGCTTTGTCAGCATTTGTACCAAGCAGCCCGAGGCGAGACGCCGTGAGATCCTGACGTCTTGAACCACCGCCCACTCTGGAAACGGCGTTCAGTGCAATGCGCGCGTCCTCGGGCTCGCCTGCTTGTCTTAGACGATCTGAAAAAAGGGGGCCTAAGTTGGATCGTATATGCTTTGGTAGACCTGAGAAGGTCTCTAGAATCCCATCAGTGGACTTTGGTAAATCAACATTCCTCACGGGTTTTGAAAGCAAAGCCCAGAAGGCCACCGCTCCGGGGCATTCAAGTTGCCCGCTCAACACTTCAAATTCCCCTTCACGGCCGTCCAAGATATGACCAAGGGCCGCAATGATCTTTTTCTCCCTGCCATCAGGCAATAGGCGAGCGACAGCGAGCGCCTCCGCACCAAAACCCAAAGCTATGTATTGTCGAGAGAGTCGAAGAACGGCTTCCTCGTCCACCAGACCATTGTCGCCGATAATGAGACTACGGGAAGATCCAACACCAAGCACAGGTACTTCTAGCGCCCATGCGGCCACATCGATGCTCGAATTCCGAATACAACTCGAAGGCGCGGGCGATGCAGACGCTATCCCATCCGACGGGCGGAAAAAGTCGTCAATTGCCGTGCGCGCATCGATATTTGGTCTGGCTGTCTCGGTTCCGTTCGTTGGCGCAGCTGGCTCCGTTTGGAAAGTACCCGGAAAGATAGGGTCGACTAACCCCTGTGCAATTGCCCGCGAGAACTCTTTTCCCAAATCTGCCACAGCAGACTGTGGTTGCCGTTCGTCGAACTCCGGCGTGCCTTCAGACAACTGCGACCCGATAAAAGACTGCCGGCCAGGCTGGTCATATAGCCCAACAGAGTCGGAGATGATCTCATGCTGAAAGGGAACGCCAGACGGAACTTCGTGACCTTTTGCCGCTTCGATCGGAGAAGATTGCGTTCCGGACAAAAGTTCGATCTGAGAAACGTTCGGAAATGAAGGAACATCAATTTCCGCAATGTTAGTCGCCTCGCTGTGCGGAAGTGGAGCCTCATACTGTGCCCAGATACCTGGAGGCCCATCGCGAACGTCGAAAACAATAAGCCGATCGGAGAGCGTAAAGATCTCTGCTGCACATCTGCACGCAATTTCAATGCGAAACCCGGTCCCGTTGTCGAGCAAGTCTACCGCAGCGATACGATCTCGTCCGATATTCTCGAAGGCCTTTCTAATATCAAGCGGATCAATCTCCACTTCGCCTGCGAGATGAATCTCGTAGCCAAACTGGGTACGGCCCGCCGTCCAATCTGGACGGCGGGGGAATTCAAAAACAACGCGCGTGAATCCTGCATGCTCACCTGCTCGCACAGATACACCGTCCGCATTTGCAGTCACCACTGACAAAAACATCCCAACAATCCAAAGGAAAAAACGCGCCCGCTTCATGCTGCATCCGATTTGATGTTCTTCAGAGCTTCTTCCAGATCTGAGAAGCTAGGGCGTACAGAGCCAGGAGTGTACTGGCGCCCTACTTCTATACAGATGCTTGTGGCGTGGTTGTGAAGGTTGGCCACAAGCACCTCCCTGATCAACTGGTAGAAATGGTGCTCCTCTTCTGCAATTGCGTTCAGTTTGTTGGCAAATGGGCCGACAAACCCGTAGGACAGGAACACACCCAAGAATGTACCGACAAGAGCTCCGCCGATAAGCTTACCCAACACCTCGGGAGGTTGGTCAATTGAACTCATTGTTTTGATGACGCCAAGAACAGCTGCAACGATTCCGAGCGCGGGCAATCCGTCGGCCACGACCTGCAGTGCGTGGCTGGAGTGTTGGGCATGATGCAGATGAGCCTCAATTCGTTTTTCAAGCACATCTTCAACTTGATGTGGGTCATTGTAATTCATCGAGGCCGACCGAAGCGTGTCGCATATCAGTTCGACCGCTTCATGATCCTTCTGAATTTTTGGGTAATTGGAGAATATCGAGGAACTTTCCGGAGCCTCGATGTGCTCTTCCAACGCAACTGGGTTTTGACGAGCCAGCTTTATGAGCTCAAATAACAGACACAGCAGATCTCTGTAATCATCTGGTTTCCACTTAGCACCCTTGAAAACCTTCCCGATGTCCTTGAGTGCATGCTTGGCAATGGAGCCACTGTTGGCAATGAAAAACGCACCTGTCGCAGCACCCCCAATCATCATCATCTCATAGGG
>CAZMRS010000007.1:0-14090 GCA_964568435.1 uncultured Boseongicola sp.
AAACTTCCATTAGCAATCCGTTCGCAGCGGTCGGCGTTTTGGCCATCTCGGTTTGCAATTTGAACGATGCAAAGTCGGCATATCCCAAAGCTTTGCGCGCTCGGAGCGCAGCGAGAGGATCTCGGCGACATTTGCACGGTTGTCGGTTTTACCGCCGTTGGCGCACCGTGACGTCCACGCGAGCCACGCTTTCTCACGCAAGTCTCGGTTGGGCGAGAATTGCAAGAATGGAACGATCAACGATCGGGATAGTGTGATGACCGGGCCGGATTTCTCTTTCTCCTCACCCGCTTCTTTCGCTGCATCGACAAGGAATTGCGGAAGCGCTAGCAGGTCGTCGGTACTGAGCTCCATCACCCAAGTTCGTTCTTCGGCAACGATGTTTTGTGAGAACTCCGTGCCCAAAGCAGATAGACGCGACTTGACATCGGCCAGCCTAGCGGCTTCGTCGCCCTGAAGTTGCGCCCCAGCGCGCACAAAACCGCGATGGGTCAGCATAAGGACGCGGCTCTGCTCTTTGGAAAGATCGAGGCTGTCGCGCATGTTCCAGAGCGTCTCAATACGAGAAAACAGCGCCGCGTTCTGTGTGATCTCAGACGAATATGCTGAAATCAAAGGGGAAAAGGTTCTTTGTAACACCTCTCGCTCGGGGTTCGCATCGGTTCCCGCAAGATTGTAAAAGACAGATAAAACGCGCCCTAACCGTTCATCTGCCAATTCCAGGGCCTCGATTGTATTCTCGAAGCCTGGGGGCTCTTCATTCGTGGCAATTGCCTCGATAGCTGCGCGGGCCTCGGCCAAAGTCGCCTCCAGCGCCGGTTCGAAATGCGTGTCTTCAATGTCCGCAAAGGGGGGTAATTCAAACGGCGTGTTCCAGTCGGACAGCAAAGGGTTGGTCATTCAATTACTCTCTTAGTCTGCAGCGTTTCTTCGTAGATATGGCGCGCAATTAAGATCCGCCAGTGGTCACCTTCACCCGACCGCAGACAGAGCAGCCATCGCGCCGATCAATGCTGACCGTTCGCACTTCGCTGTACAGCGCGTCATAGATCATCATCCGCCCAATCAGCGCTTCGCCGGCACCCGATATGACCTTTATGGCTTCCAAAGCGGTCATTGTTCCAACCACACCCGCAAGCGGCGAAAATACACCGCCTTCTGCGCACGATGGAGCGAGTCCGTCTGCGGGCGGGGTCGGAAATACGCAGGCATAGCAAGGTGCGCCGCGAGAGGGATCAAAGACACTCACTTGTCCTTCCCACTGCGAAAGTGCCGCCGAAACCAGCGGAATTCCGACCTCTACCGCGGTTTGGTTCACAAGATAGCGCGTACCCGAATTATCGGTTCCATCAATCACGAGGTCGTAGTCTTCGAACAACTCACGCGCGATGCCCGACGTGAGCCGTCGGTGATACGGGCGAACCGTCACAAAGGGGTTTTGGGCACGCATCGCTTGCTCTGCCGAAAAGACCTTGGGCATGCCGATACGCTCGTCAGCGTGAATGACCTGACGTTGCAAGTTAGAGTTTTCAACGACGTCGTCGTCGATCACCCCGATGGTGCCCACTCCTGCAGCAGCTAAATACTGAAGCGACGGAGAACCAATACCACCCGCCCCGACAACTAGCACGCGGGCAGATTTCAATCGTTTTTGTCCAGGCCCGCCCATCTCGCGCAACACGATATGGCGCGCGTTTCTCTCCAGTTCAGAGCTTGCCGGCGCGTCTTCGTGGTTTGGTTGATTTTCCGGGCGCACTCGTTTCCGCAAGCGCTTCAAGCCAACGGAATAAACCCAAACGACGCTGCCAAGGAACCCGATAGAAACCCATTCACCGAGGGAACCACCGAGTGCGCCGCGCAGTGCATGCCCTTCCGGGAAAACGATGTGCACTGCCAAAACCGCCACGTACAAGAGCGCGATCATCAATCCGCGCGCGTTCCGGGGAAGGCCGAGGAGATGACCGAGGCCCCAAATGAAAACCGCTATTGCCAAAACCAGAACCATCAATCGGTGCCTGTCGAGCCAAAGCCACCATGGCCGCGTTCGGTTTCGCTAAGCTCGTCAACAACTGAAAATCGCGCTTGTGAAATGGGTGCAATCACGATTTGCGCGACACGATCTCCATGGGAAATGTGCACGGCATCCTGACCATGATTTATGAGAATTATGCCCAGCGGGCCTCGATAGTCAGAGTCGATTGTTCCAGGGCTGTTGACGAGGGAAATTCCCTGTTTGAGCGCAAGTCCGGACCTTGGTCGGATTTGCATTTCGAAGCCTTGAGGAATTGCAACCGCAAGGCCTGTCGGCACAAGCGCGCGTTCCCCTGGCGACAAGGTTCGCCCCACGGTTTGATCTGGCGGAAAGTTCGCACGGATATCGGCCCCCGCAGCACCGTCGGTTTCATATGACGGCAGGGGAACTGTCGGATCATGGCCCTCCAACCGTTTGAATACCACGCTAGGGATCATGTCAGGTCAGCGCCGCAGCGATACGGTCGGCGAGGCGTTTGGCCACGTCCTCTTTCGACATGCGCGGCCACTCATCAGCTCCGTTCGCATCAATCACGGTCACCGCGTTGTCAGCACCGCCCATGATGCCAGTTTCGGGCGAAACGTCGTTTGCGACGATCCAGTCACATCCTTTCCGCTCGCGCTTGGCAGTTGCGTTATCAATGACGTTGTTGGTCTCAGCAGCAAAGCCGACGACAAGCCCCGGTCGGCCTTCCGCCATCTGCGATACAGTCGCAAGGATGTCTGGGTTCTCGGTCAGAGCCAGTGCGGGAGGACTGGCTCCCTTGGCTTTTTTCATCTTTTGATCGGCCGCCCCGGCCATGCGCCAATCTGCAACTGCCGCGGCAAAAACGGCCGCGTCCGCCGGTAGCGCCGCTTCAACTGCGCTCAGCATCTCTTGCGCCGTTTGCACACTCACAACGTCGACCCCCAAAGGAGTCGGTGTTGTCGCTGGCCCTGTCACAAAGGTGACACGAGCCCCCAATGACGCGAGCGCAGCAGCAATGCTTGTACCTTGTTGGCCGGATGACCGGTTGGCCAGATACCGAACCGGGTCAATTGGCTCATGCGTCGGACCGGACGTCACAAGAACATGGCGATCCTTCAGCGGACCGTCTGCGATCAGGTTTTCGATGGATGCATAAATCGCTTCTGGCTCGGCCATGCGCCCTGGGCCAAATTCGCCGCAGGCCATATCGCCTTCATCTGGGCCGACGCGCTTAACACCATCCGCTTCAAGTGTCGCGATATTTCGCTGGTTCGAAGGGTGCAACCACATGCGCACATTCATAGCGGGCGCAACAAGAACAGGCGTGTCTGTCGCCAAAAGGAGCGTTGAAGCAAGGTCGTTCGCGTGTGCTCCGGCCATCTTTGCCATGAGATCGGCAGTCGCCGGCGCAACAACAACAAGATCGGCCGAACGGCTGAGCTCTATATGCCCCATCTCGGCTTCGTCAGTCAGGTCAAATAGGTCAGTGTAGACCTTATCTCCGGCCAATGCGGACGCTGACAGTGGCGTCACAAACTCGGCTGCAGAACGTGTCAAAACAGGGGTCACGGACCCTCCGCCTTTCTTAATCAGGCGGATGAGTTCAAGCGATTTGTAAGCAGCGATGCCGCCGCCAATAATAAGAAGGACTCGTTTTCCATGCAGCATGAGGCGCTCCGCGTTCCGACATCACAGTGTTACGGGTCATACCGTCCGGGGGCAAGTCATGGGGAACAAAGCAAAAAAATGGCCGGCAATTGCCGGCCAGACACACGGGGACGTGTCAGATATTAGACAAAGAATTCAAATACTTCCTTGGACTGGGATTCGAGGTTTTTGCGCATTTTCACAAACGCAGCCGCTTCGAGCTGACGCACGCGTTCCTTCGACAATCCAAGCTCGTTACCTAAGCTCTCAAGGGTGCGTGGTTCATCGCGCAGCTTGCGCTCCCGCACAATAAACCGCTCTCTTTCATTCAGCGCTGACATCGCCTCGACAAGCCAGGTGCGCAACGTATCGATGTCTTTCTGATGCTCGACGCGGGCGGACTGCTGAGCGTCTTCGTCTTCCAAAGTCTCGATCCACTCGCGACCTTCATCGTCGGATGACTGTGTGGCGTTCAGCGAAAAATCTGAGCCAGCCAAACGACCTTCCATTAATTCCACGTCGTGAAGGGGTACGCCCACTTCGGACGCAATCATCTCTCGCATTTGCTGACGGTCGAGAGATTCGCCACGGCTGGCCGCCTCACGTTCAAGCCGTGCCTGCACCCGACGCATGTTGAAGAACAGTGACTTCTGTGAGCTGGTGGAGCCAGTGCGCACCATAGACCAGTTACGCATCACGTAGTCCTGGATGGATGCTTTGATCCACCAGACAGCATAGGTTGAGAAACGCACGCCGCGATCAGGATCAAACTTCTCAGCCGCCTTCATCAGGCCAAGCCCGGCTTCCTGAATGAGATCATTCATTGGCGCGCCGTAGCGTCGGAACTTGGCCGCCATAGAAATCGCCAAACGCATATAAGCTGTGATTAACCTGTGGAGAGCTTCCTCGTCTCGCTCGTCGCGCCAAGCGTAGGCAAGTTTGAGTTCGGTTTCGGCGTCAAGCAGTTCGGCCTGCATAGCTTTCCGCGAAAGCGTCTGGTCGTTGAAACCATCAAGGGCCATCTGAGCATCTCCCTGTTTTTGCCTGAACAATGCATGTCAGTTTGGCTTATTTGCTTGTTTCTACGGGCCGCCTCCTGAGTTGGATCACTTTTGGTAAGCGTTTTTGGCCAAAAACCTGTCTTATTTTTAGTACAGCCGGGAAGCGTTCAGAAATCTTTAACCCTGACAAGGACATACCCAATTCGCTAACGGTATGATTGCGCGCTCACATACAGTCGCCTTTGAGGGGATCGAGGCCAGAATGGTCGAAGTGCAATGCGCGCTTTCACCGGGTGTGCCAACGTTCTCTATCGTGGGCCTGCCCAGCAAGGCTGTTTCGGAAGCCCGAGACCGGATACGTGCGGCTTTGAACAGCCTTTCGATTGCACTGCCAGCAAAGCGGATCACGGTGAACCTTTCACCGGCCGACATGCCCAAAGAAGGGTCGTATTTCGACCTGCCAATAGCTCTCTCTTTGCTCGCCGCCATTGGAGCGATTCCTCACGAGGCAACAGAACACCTTGTCGCTTTGGGGGAGCTGTCGTTGGACGGGACTCTCGTTCCGGTCTCTGGGGCGTTGCCTGCAGCATTGGCTGCTGCCGAGGCCGAACGTCAATTAATGTGCCCGAAAGCGTCCGGTTCTGAGGCCGCCTGGGTCGGCGATGCTGCCGTCTATGCGCCCGAGTCATTAAGAGATGCCGTCGCGCACTTGTCGGGAGCACGGGTTTTGCCGACATCTGAGCCAGGTGAAGTCCAGTCCCCGGCTGCATTTGCTGACTTGTCCGATGTACGCGGGCAAGAGCGTGGAAAGCGTGCCTTGGAAATTGCCGCGGCGGGCAGGCACCATCTTTTGTTGGTCGGCACACCAGGATCTGGGAAATCCATGTTGGCCTCGCGGCTACCGGGCCTACTGCCAGATCTTAACCCGACGGAGGCACTTGAGACCTCGATGATCCAGTCGCGCGCCGGTTTGATTGACGCTGGCGGGATTTCGAGAACACGGCCGTACCGCGCTCCACATCATACTACGTCGATGGCAGCGATCGTGGGGGGAGGCAAAGGGGCATTGCCGGGAGAGATCAGTCTTGCCCACAACGGCGTGTTATTCATGGACGAGTTTCCTGAATACCCCGGCAATGTGTTGGAAACCCTGAGACAACCAATTGAGACCGGCGACGTTACTGTGGCGCGTGCAAACGCTCATGTCCGGTATCCTTGCCGGTTTTTGCTCGTTGCAGCCGCAAACCCCTGTAAATGCGGCTACTTACCAGATCCGTCGCGCGCCTGTTCGCGTGTGCCGGCGTGCGGGGAAGACTACTTGGGCCGTATTTCCGGCCCCTTGATGGACCGTTTCGATCTTCGCGTCGAAGTGCCACCTGTAGCCTTCTCTGATTTATCTGCTGACCTACCGACCGGGGAATCCTCCGAAAGGGTCGCGCACAGAGTGAGCGAGGCAAGGGCAGTTCAGGCAGAACGGTATTCGTTGCAGAAAGGAGTCGATTTGAACGCGGACCTTACGGGCGACCTTTTACAAGCGGTGGCAAAACCCGATGCATCAGGACAAGAATTTCTCAATCAGGCTGCCGAAAAGATGGGGCTATCGGGGCGTGGATACCATCGGATTCTGCGCGTCGCGCGTACGATTGCCGATCTTGCCGGCCAAGACGCAGTCGGACGCGCGCATGTTGCGGAAGCGGTAGCATTCCGGATCGTGGGACAAGCTCTTTAGCCTTTGCGCGCCTCAATCGCATCCCAGATAGCACCAGCAACGTTGACCCCGTCAAACCGTTCCAACTCCTGAATGCCCGTAGGCGACGTCACGTTGATTTCGGTCAGGTAGTCCCCGATGACGTCAATACCGACGAACACCTGGCCCTTTTCCCGAAGAAGTGGTCCGATTGCGTTGCAAATCTCTTTGTCGCGCGCCGTCAGGCCAATTTTCTCAGCCCGTCCGCCGACGTGCATGTTCGACCGCGTCTCGCCAGCCGGCGGCACTCTGTTAATTGCGCCGATCGGTTCGCCATCCACAAGAATGACGCGCTTATCTCCGTTGGACACGTCGGGCACAAACTTCTGAGCAATCAGTGGTTCGCGGTTAATTCCCGTGAAGAGTTCGTGAAGACTGACCATGTTTTTGTCGTCAGGCATCAGCCGGAAAACACCTGCCCCACCGTTTCCATAAAGCGGCTTCAAAATCATGTCCCCGTGACGGGCGCGAAAGGCCTGAAGGGTCTCAAGATTGCGAGCGATAGTGGTGGGCGGAATTAGATCGGGAAAGTCCAGAACCAAGAGCTTTTCCGGGTAGTTACGGACCCAGAATGGGTCGTTCACAACCTGCGTCGTCGCTGGCAAGCGCTCGAGGATATGAGTCGTGGTGATATAACCCATATCGAAAGGCGGATCCTGACGAAGCCAAACCACATCAAAATCCGCGAGATTCACGATCTCCAAAGCCCCAAGCGTCGCGTGGTTTCCTTGCTCGCGCCGTACCTTCAGCGCGTGGCCGCGCGCGATAACCTTGCCTTCATCAAGCGCCAGTGCATCGGGCGTATAGAAGAACAATTCGGCTCCTCTTGCTTGCGCCTCTTCAGCCAGGCGGAACGTAGAATCTGCATTGATGTCGACACCTTGAATGGGGTCCATTTGGAAAGCGACGCGCACTGTCAGGTAACTCCGGTTTGTTCCCTTCGGGCTTTACCAGCAGTTCCTCGCGCAATGCAACGCACAGACGGTCTGCGGATTAGAGCGTCACGTTCTCCAATATTTGAGTCTCACCTCGACAGTTCACCAGTGCAGCATCAATTCGAATATCCATGCCCCAATGATTCTTGTAAGCAACGTATTCTTCGGCAGTTTGACATACGCGCTCAATTTGGCTTGCGGTCAGGCGCGCTGCTGATGAAGCGAAGTCTTTGGAACGCTTTACCTCGACGAACGAAAGAAGCAGGTCCTTTTGAACGATCAAATCGACCTCACCCGATGCACCGCGCCAGCGCCGCTCCAGAACCCTGAATCCCGCATCCTCATAAACTCGTTCGACTGACCCTTCTGCCGAGAGCCCGTTCTGATAGTTCGTCATGCCTCGCTGGGCACGATCATGAGAAGTCTGTTGATTCATGCGGCGTGGAGTAGACAAATCGCGTTGGGACTTGGTTAATCGCGGTTCTGAATTTCGAGTCCGATTTGATAGATGTCATGTTTTGACAGCCCGAATTCCTCGGCAACAGCGTTGGCAGCAGCTTTCAATTTCATTGTCTCGAGACGTGCTGCAAGGGCGACGCGGACGTCGGCTTCATCGACCTTCTTTTCACCTTTCGCGATGCAAACAACGATTTCACCTTTGGGCTGCTCATTTTGATAAGCTTCTGCCAACTCTCCCAAAGAACCTCGGCGCACCTCTTCGAACTTTTTTGTCAGTTCCCGGCAGACCGCTGCTTCTCTCTCTTCGCCAAACACCTGTGCGGCGGCGGACAGCAGCTTTCCAACCCGCTTCGGGCTTTCAAAAAGTATCACTGTCCCGGTGATGTCGGCGAGCTCCTTTAAGAAGCTCTCACGCGCGCCTGCGCCCGTCGGCGCGAAACCGGCGAAAACAAACCGGTCGCTCGGCAAACCGCTCAGTGTGAGAGCCGCGATGGCAGATGACGCCCCAGGGGCTGTTGTGATCGAAAGACCTTGTTGTGCCACCTCCCGCCCAAGACCAAAGCCTGGATCTGCAATCAGCGGCGTGCCGGCATCCGACGCATACGCGACCGATTTGCCGTCTCGAATAGCCTCCAGTAAACGGGGGCGCATCTGAGCGCCATTGTGATCGTGGTACGGCAAGACTGTCCGCCCGTTCACAGGTATTCCATGAATATCCATAAGACGGCGCAACGTCCGAGTGTCCTCGGCAACGAGCACATCTGCGGACGCTAGAATATCCAAGGCACGCAGCGTGATGTCACGGGCGTTCCCGATTGGAGTTGCGACAAAGTAGAGACCTGCGGCGAGTGGCACAGTTTCGCCTGTCGCTACCATTTGCTTGTCCACGATTTACTTAAAGCCGTATTGTGCATAGGGTCGCGCAAATTGTTTCACCGTTTTGGAGTACGTTCCCAATGGTCGCTTTTTTGACTCTTCGCCGCAAGTTACTCTCTGCCGCTGTCGGCCTGTTTGCTTTGGGCGCTTTGGCGGCCTGTGGTACGTCTTTGGGTTCCGGCGCTTTGGTGAATACCAACCGTCCGGTGCCAGTCGCTTTGCTGGTCCCTAAATCGTCGACAACCGCCGGAACGTTGGCTCAGTCTTTGGAGAATGCGGCGCGTCTTGCGGCCAGCGACCTGCAAAGCGTGCAAATCGACCTGCGCGTCTATGACACGGTTGGGACGGCGGAAGGTGCTGCGTTGGCGGCAAATCAGGCTGTGCGTGACGGAGCGCGGATCATCGTTGGCCCGCTTTTTGGCGAAGGCGCAGCGGCGGCTGGACAAGCGGTGGCATCGAGTGGCGTGAATGTCTTGACGTTTTCGAACAACCCAGCGATCGCAGGTGGTAACGTCTTCCTGCTCGGCAACACTTTCCAGACCTCAGCAGACCGTCTGGTGCGTTATGCGGCAGCACAAAGAAAAGGCGACATCTACATCATCCATGCAGATGATCCGGCCGAAAACCTTGGTCGCGACGCAATTCAGCGCGCAATTGTAGGTAATGGCGCAAATCTGGCGGGTACTTCGTCTTTCCCGTTGTCGCAGCAAGGCGTCATTGAGGAAATCCCGAACATCTCGGACGGTATTCGCGCATCTTCGGCCACGAGTGTCTTCGTGACTTCGGGAACATCTGGCGCGCTCCCTTTCCTTGCAGAGCTCTTGCCCGAAAACGGGATCGATGCAGAAACGGCGCAGTTCATTGGCCTCCAGCGTTTGGATATCCCGACAAGTGCGCTGTCGCTCAAAGGCTTGCAGGGTGCTTGGTTTGCAACACCGTCGCCAGACCAAACATCGCGATTTAATGCGCGCTACCAGGCTGCTTTTGGCGAGCTTCCAACGCCTGTTAGTGGTCTTGCCTACGATGGAATTGCGGCGATCGGCGCGCTGGTCGCACAAGGAAACTCAAACGCACTGACGGCGGCGGCGCTGACGCAAGGTGCCGGTTTCGCAGGTGTATATGGCCCGTTCCGGTTCTTTCCGAACGGCACGAACGAACGTGGCCTTGCGGTCGCGCAAATTCAGAACAATCAGGTGATCGTCGTTGACCCCGCCCCAAGAAGTTTTGGCGGCGCTGGATTCTGACTCCGCGTCCATAGCCCCAGGCACATCAGAAGACATTCTGATTGCGCCTGCACGAGATATTTTCGACGATGAAGCCGTGCGCGCCGAGATCGAAACAGAGATCGGCGAAGCACCCGATGGTCGTGCTGTGCGTCACGCCACGGTCTTTGCGCTGAAAACGGCGATTGCGAATGGCCGCAAAGTGATCGAGGACGCGTTTCTCAAAGAACCAATGGCTGCGCGACCAGCGGTCGTGTCCTACGCCCATTTGACAGACGGCGTGATCAGAACGGTGCTCCACGTTGCGCAAACTTATCTGCACCCTAATCCCAATCCAACAGAGGGTGAGCGCATCGCGATCATGGCGGTCGGTGGCTATGGGCGAGGAGAAATGTCGCCGTATTCGGACGTCGATCTTCTGTTTCTGAACCCTTGGAAAATAACACCTTGGGCGGAAAGCCTGATCGAAAGCATGCTCTATATGTGTTGGGACTTGCATTTGAAGGTCGGGCACTCCAGTCGAACCGTGAAGGATTGCATCAGGCTCGGTCGCGAAGATTACACCATCCGAACGGCACTTCTGGAACATCGGTTTCTTGCTGGCGACGCTGGTATTGCGCAGGAGCTAGACGAGAAGCTCCGGTCGGAATTGTTCAAGAATACCGCACCAGATTTCATTGAGGCCAAGCTCGCCGAACGATCGGAACGACATCGCAAACAGGGCGGCCAGCGCTACATGGTCGAGCCAAATGTCAAAGAGGGCAAAGGCGGCTTACGCGACCTTCAGACGCTGTTTTGGATTGGCAAGTATCTGCACGGCGTCGGTGAGGCCGGCGAATTGGTAAAGGTCGGCCTTCTCAGACAGGACGAGTTCGACGACTTCGTTGCCGCAGAAACCTTTCTGATGGCGATCCGAAACCACCTTCACCTTGTCGCCGGTCGTGCGGTTGATCAGCTTACGTTCGATATGCAGGTCGAGGTGGCGCAGCGCATGGGCTACGAAGATCGCGCGGGACGCAGGGCGGTCGAATATTTCATGCAGGACTACTTCCGCCATGCCACGACGGTTGGAGAACTCACGCGCATCTTCCTCACCGCGCTAGAGGCTGCGCATGTGAAGCAGGCCCCATCTTTGGCGCGGTTCTTTCGGCGGAAGCCAAAGGTAGATGCCAAGTACACGATTAAGCAAAACCGCCTGACCGTGACGCGGATAAAGCCGTTTTTATCAGATAAACTCAATCTTTTGCGTATCTTTGATGAAGCGTTGCGTACCGGGTACCTGCAGCAACCCGACGCGATGCGTTTGATTTCTGCCAACCTCCATCTGATTGACAACGACATGCGGGCCTCGCCGGAGGCGAACAGGATTTTCCTCGAATTGCTCATCAAGCGCGGGAACCCGGAGCGTGCTCTTAGGCGTATGAACGAGTTGGGAGTCCTTTCCGTGTTCGTTCCTGAGTTCGAGCCGGTTGTCGCGATGATGCAGTTCAACATGTACCACAGCTACACAGTGGATGAGCATACGATCCAATGCATTTCCAACCTGGCGCAAATCGAACGCGGTGAGCTTGTTGAAGAGCTCCCCATTGCCAGCGGCATTTTGGAGCGGGGTGTCAATCGCAGGGTCTTGTACGCTGCATTGTTCCTCCACGACATCGGGAAAGGTAGGCCTGAAGATCACTCGGTGCTTGGAGCGCAAATTGCACGTAAAGTCGCGCCGAGATTTGGCCTGAAGCAGGACGAGGTTGATACTGTCGAGTGGCTGGTGCGGTATCATTTACTGATGTCGGATATGGCGCAGAAGCGGGACATTTCGGAACCGCGCACCGTTCGGGATTTCGCGAAAGCTGTAAAGACAAAAAAGCGGCTCGATCTGCTAACCGTTTTGACGGTCTGCGACATCCGGGGTGTGGGCCCGTATGTGTGGAACAACTGGAAAGCCCAGCTTATTCGCGCACTTTACAGACAGACGTCTTCAGCCCTTGATCATGGGCTGGAGGCCATCAATCGTGGCACTGCCGAGAAAGAGGCCAAGTCCGCCCTGCGCAAGGTGCTGGCAGATTGGACGAAACCAGAGCTACGTTTGGAAACCAGCAGGCATTATGGACCTTATTGGCAAGGTCTCCCTTTGGACACGCATGTCGTGTTTGCGAATCTTCTCAAGGGAATCGCAGACGATGAAATTCGCATCGACGTCAAAGCCGATGAAGATCGCGATGCAACGCGCGTCTGCTTTGCGCTGGCAGATCACCCGGGAATATTCTCGCGTTTGGCAGGCGCGCTTGCGCTTGTGGGGGCCAACGTTGTTGACGCTCGCACCTATACCTCTTCTGACGGCTACGCGACCGCCGTCTTTTGGATTCAGGATACTGACGGGACACCGTATGAGTCCGCCCGACTTCCGAGGCTGGAAAAGATGATCAGCAGAACCTTGGCAGGCGAAGTCCTTCCAAGAGAGTCGCTTGTTGATCGCGACAAACTCAAGAAACGCGAGCGCGCATTTAACGTTTCGACCTCGATCACTTTCGACAACGAAGGGTCCGACATCTACACAGTAATTGAGGTTGATACGCGTGACAGACCGGGGCTTTTGTACGATTTGACCCGGACAATGGCCGAGGCGAACGTCTATATCGCAAGCGCCGTAATCGCGACATATGGCGAACAGGTTGTAGATACCTTTTATGTCAAAGACATGTTTGGCTTGAAATTCTATGCCCCCTCAAAGCAGAAATCTCTTGAGGCAAAGCTAAAGGACGCCATTGCGGCGGGTGCACAGCGCGCGCGCGATACGTAACAGCGTCCCAAAACAAGGTCGCGGGCAAGTGAAGCAGATCAAACTGGTATCAGGTGTGCTCACAGTCGGGTTCTGGACCCTGCTGAGCCGCGTGTTTGGTTTCATACGAGACATTTTGATTGCCGCCTGGCTCGGAACGGGACCCGTTGCAGAAGCGTTTTTGATCGCATTCTCGCTTCCTAACATGTTCCGACGCTTCTTTGCCGAAGGTGCGTTTAACATGGCCTTCGTTCCAATGTTCTCGAAAAAATTGGAAGCTGGCGAAGATGCCAACTCCTTTGCGAGAGATGCATTCGCGGCGCTTGGTGCGCTTCTCGTTATTTTAAGTGTCTTGGCTACGATATTCATGCCTTGGCTTGTGTTTGCCATGGCGTCCGGATTCGTTGGCGATGAACGCTTTGATATCGCGGTCACGCTGGGCCGCATCGTTTTCATTTATATTTTCTTCATTTCCCTGGCGGCACTTTTGTCGGGGGTTCTGAATGCAACAGGCCGTTTCATGGCCGCGGCGGCCGCGCCGGTGCTTTTGAACATCATCCTGATCGCGGTGATGATTGCCGTCTATGCGGGCGTGTTTCGGTTCAACTTCGTAGCTTCCTCAGATGGCAAAGGGGCGTTTGGCACAGGCCTTGCCATTGGGGTTGTTCTGGCCGGGCTCGCACAGTTTGTTCTTGTTTGGATTGCCGCCAAACGCGCCGGATTCTCACTGCTCCCAAAACGCCCGGTTTGGACGCCTGAGTTGAAACACCTTGCCATAATCGCCGCGCCTGCAGCGCTGGCGGGTGGCGTCGTTCAAATCAACCTGTTGGTTGGTCGACAGGTCGCAAGCTTTTTTGATGGGGCTATTGCATGGTTGTCCTACGCAGACCGGCTGTATCAGCTTCCGCTCGGTGTTGTCGGGATTGCTATTGGTATCGTCCTGCTGCCCGATTTGTCTCGACGGTTACAAGCCGAAGACACTGAGGGCGGGCAAAACGCGCTCAGTCGCGCCGCAGAAATTTCGTTGGCATTGTCGGTCCCGGCCGCAGTTGCTCTGCTCGTTATTCCGACGATGCTTGTTAGCGTGCTGTTCGAACGCGGTGCCTTCGAAGCTCAGGATACCGCAGCCACCGCATTGGCTGTCGCGATATACGGTTTGGGGCTCCCTGCTTTTGTGCTGCAGAAGGTGTGGCAGCCGCTCTACTTCGCACGTGAAGATACAAGACGCCCATTTTATTTTGCCGTCTTTGCAATGTTCGTAAATGCCGGGTTTGCAATTGGTCTGGCTCCAGTTGTTGGCTTCATCGCAGCGGCTATCGGAGCGTCCATCGCCGGCTGGGCTATGTTTGCGCTACTCTGGTGGAAAAGCCGAGCGATGGGTCAGGCAAGCCAGTTGGACGCGCGTGCGAGATCGCGCATTCCGAGAA
>CAZMRS010000007.1:14190-16917 GCA_964568435.1 uncultured Boseongicola sp.
GCGATGGGTCAGGCAAGCCAGTTGGACGCGCGTGCGAGATCGCGCATTCCGAGAATTGTGCTGGCCGCTCTGGTGATGGGTGTTGCTTTGACAGGAATATCGCACGTTATTGATGCCTTGCCTGATGGCCAGGCCGCACGTTTCGCCTTGCTCTTTGGCGTGGTGGCCTTCGGAACTCTTGTCTACGCCGTTTCAGCGGTGCTCCTTGGAGCTTTCAAAATACACGAGATTAGAGCGGCATTGCGCCGCTAGCGACGGCGCATCCGTGCGAGCAGCCGGCGGAATCCGCCACGCGCTACAAACGGGGCCAATAGGAAACCAATGGCAAATCCGGCAACTTCGGCGATCCACTCGCTGGTTCCGCCCAGGAACGCGCCGAAAAACAACTGCAATGCCAGCAGAATCCCTATGAGCGAGAAGGCTTGAAGCTGATTTTGGCCGGTCTGCCCGTAACCTACCCACAGGATGAAAGTGTAGGTCCCAATCAACCCATATACCGCAGGATACCCACCAACCAACGGGCGTGCGTCACCTGTTAGCCCAGCAAAAATGAGTGCGCCGAATATGGCTGAGACGAAGAACGTCAAAAAGACGGCCATTCCGCCCAGGGCTTCTCCAGTCAGTTTTCCAAGGGCAAGGAGAAAAACGAGCACGAACAACACGTGCGTGAAACCGTAGTGAACAAACGGATATGTCACGAACCGCATCAATTCAGGGGTTGTCCACATGCCTTGCTGAATGATGATTTCGAGTAGAGGCGCAAAGAACGCGTAAGACTGGACAGCTTCAATCCGCCAGCCAAGCGCCGTAGGCCCGCCTATTATTCCCCGCTCGGCCGCGCTGAGCAAAACTTCAACGGCAAAGATTGCTAGCGCCAAGGCCACGACGACCGGTGGCATCGGGTTTACAGCTGGTGGTGGTGGGTTCGAATTATCGCTCACAGGTTGCCTTGCCTTTCTTGACGGGGCTTCCCCCTCTCGGTAAGCCGCGTGGACGCGAAAATCCACCTTTTGAAAGGGAACAGTATGACGAATGCGGCTTTTACCCCGCGCGTCTTTTCAGGCATCCAGCCGACCGGCGGGCTCACGCTTGGAAATTACCTCGGCGCATTGAAGCGCTTTGTGGATATGCAGAACGCCGACACGCATGAGTGTGTGTTCTGCATCGTTGACCTGCACGCGATCACTGTCTGGCAAGACCCCGAGAAATTGAGCGCGAATACGCGCGAGCTCACAGCGTTCTTCATTGCCTGCGGCATCGACCCTAAAAAATCGATCCTGTTCAATCAGAGTCAGGTTTCGGCACACGCTCAACTGGCATGGATTTTCAACACCGTCGCCCGCATGGGGTGGATGGGTCGCATGACCCAGTGGAAGGACAAGGCTGGTAAAAATAGCGAGCAAGCCTCGCTTGGGTTGTTCGCCTATCCGGCACTGATGGCTGCTGACATTCTTCTGTATCACGCGACGCACGTTCCTGTTGGGGACGACCAAAAGCAGCATCTTGAGCTGACACGCGATGTGGCGACGAAGTTCAATCACGACTACGGAGTCGATTTCTTCCCGATCACTGAACCAGTGATTGAGGGGCCAGCGACGCGTGTTATGTCGCTGCGTGACGGGACAAAGAAGATGTCCAAGTCCGATCCAAGCGACATGAGCCGGATCAACATGGGCGACGACGCGGACACGATTTCAAAGAAACTTCGCAAAGCACGCACCGACCCGGAACCTTTGCCCGAGACTTACGCCGAGTTGGAGGATCGCCCTTCAGCTCGCAATCTGGTCGATATTTTCAGTGCGCTTTCCGGACGCTCGCCGGACGATGTGATGTCAGAGGTGCAAGGCATGCAATGGGGCACGTTCAAGCCGTTGCTGGCGGATCTTGCGGTTGAGAAGTTGTCACCCATTTCCGGTGAGATGCGTCGTCTACTTGCGGATCCCGCCGAGATCGATCGTATTCTGGGACGTGGTGCGGAGCGTGCAGACGAAATCGCGACGCCGATCCTCGAAAAAACATACGAAATCGTGGGACTTGTGAAATCACGCGGCTAAACGTCTTGGTGGCTTTACCCTTTTGGGTAAGGCCGATAGACCAATCCAGCTAGAGTTGGAGTGAATGATGGCGAACGATCTTTTCAATTCGTTTATGACAGGCCCTGACGAAAATGGCCGGTTCGGTGATTTTGGCGGGCGCTTTGTCTCCGAAACGCTGATGCCGCTTATTCTCGAGTTGGAAGCTCAGTACGAAAACGCGAAGACCGACGAAACATTCTGGGACGAGATGAACCATCTTTGGACCCACTATGTTGGACGCCCGTCCCCTCTCTACTTTGCCGAGCGCCTCACTGAGGAACTCGGGGGCGCGAAGATCTACATGAAGCGCGACGAGTTGAACCACACTGGCGCACATAAGATCAACAACGTGCTGGGTCAGATCATTCTGGCGCGCCGCATGGGCAAGACGCGGATCATCGCTGAAACCGGAGCTGGTCAGCACGGTGTGGCAACCGCCACAGTATGTGCGAAATTCGGACTGAAGTGCGTGGTTTACATGGGCGCGCACGACGTAGAACGTCAGGCACCAAACGTGTTCCGCATGAAACTTCTGGGGGCTGAGGTGGTGCCGGTAACTTCCGGTCGCGGCACATTGAAAGACGCCATGAACGATGCGCTACGTGACTGGGTCACCAATGTGCGTGACACGTTTTATTGCATCGGGACGGTT